>NZ_JBXASW010000003.1:0-209816 GCF_058809745.1 Variovorax sp. MPBD4-3 | reverse complement strand
CGGCCGGCGCACGGGTGCGGGCGCGGGCACCGGCGGTTTGGAAATCGGAGCTTCAGGAGCGGCCGGCGCGGTTGCGGCCTCCGGCCCCGGCGCCTGCACGACGGCGACTTGCGGCCGTTGCACCTCCAGCGGCTGGGCGGGCGGCAACGGCACTTCGGCCAGCGCGACTTCGGGCACCGCAGGCAGCTCGGAGGCTTGCACCGCAATATCGCCCGCGCCCTGCGCCAGCCGCCGCTCGAGCGTGGCGACCCGCTGTTCGAGTTCCATCACGCGCCGCTGCAGCTTCACCATGCCGCCGTCGGCGGCCACAGGGTCCGCGGGAGCCTGGCCCGGGATGCGTTCAGCTTCGGTGCGATGCGGCGGTGCCTTCTTCTTGCCGAGCAACCGCGGCAACAGGAACGCACCAGCCACCGCGAGCACCAACGCCACGGGCACCGATTCGAACAGCGCCCCTATGAACAGGCCGGCAATGATGCCTATGAACCACATCCTGACTCCCCTTGTTTGGCGAGTGCGGAGTTTACGGCGGTTCAGCAGGCGGGGCCGCACGGCGCCGCTAGCAGCCTGGGTTGCTAGCTATAGCTTTAGTAGCAAGCTCAGATTGGCGTGAGCTTGGCCACCGACAGGGCCAGCCATTTGACGCCGTGCCGCGCGAACTTGACCTGCGCCCGCGCGTCGTCGCCGGTGCCTTCGAGGGCCGTCACCGTGCCTTCGCCGAACTTGTTGTGGAACACCTGCATGCCCGAGCGCAGTCCGTGCGAAGGCGCCGTCTTCTGCGGCGGCACCGGCGGGCTGGCGAAGGTGTCCTTGTCGCGGCTGCCGCCGCCGTAGCTGTTGGCGCCGTAGCCGCCACCGCCGCCTCCCCCGCCACGCGTGCTGCCGTAGCCGCCGCCATAGCCGAAGGCCGAAGTGCCGCCGCCGAAACCCTGGTTCTTGGGCGTGAGCCACTTGAGCGCGCCCTCGGGCAGCTCCTCGAAGAACCGGCTCTTGACGTTGTAGCGTGTCTGGCCGTGCAGCATGCGGGTCTGCGAATGGCTCAGGTACAGGCGCTTGCGGGCGCGGGTGATCGCCACGTACATCAGGCGGCGCTCTTCCTCGAGGCTCTCGAAGTCGCTCATCGAGTTCTCGTGCGGGAACAGGCCCTCTTCCATGCCGGTGATGAACACGCAGTCGAACTCCAGGCCCTTGGCGGCGTGCACGGTCATCAGCTGCACCGCGTCCTGCCCGGCCTGCGCCTGGTTGTCGCCCGACTCCAGCGCCGCATGCGTGAGGAACGCGGCCAGCGGGCTCAGCGTTTCGCCGGTCTCGGCGTCGGGCGCGAGCGGCTCGTCGATCACCGGGCGCGTCAGGTCGATGCCCTGGCTCGCGGGCGACTGGCGCAGTTCGTCGACCGGCAGCGCCACCGCATCGCGGCCGAAGCCTTCCTGCGTGACGAAGCTCTCGGCCGCGTTCACCAGTTCCTCCAGGTTCTCGATGCGGTCGGCGCCTTCGCGGTCGGCCTTGTAGTGCTCGACGAGGCCGCTGTGGTCGAGCACCAGCTCGATGATCTCGCGCAGGCTCACGCCCTGCGTCTGCTCGCGCAGCACGTCGATCTTGGCGACGAAGCCGGTGAGGTTGGCCCCCGCCTTGCCGCCGACCACGCTCACCGCGTCGTGCAGCGAACGGCCGGCCGCGCGGGCCGCGTCCTGCAGGGTTTCGAGCGTGCGCGCACCGATGCCGCGCGGCGGGAAGTTCACGACGCGCAGGAAGCTGGTGTCGTCGTCCTTGTTCTCGAGCAGCCGCAGGTAGGCCAGGGCATGCTTGATTTCCGCGCGCTCGAAGAATCGCAGGCCGCCGTACACGCGGTAGGGCACGGAGGCGTTGAAGAGCGCGGTTTCGATCACCCGGCTCTGCGCATTGCTGCGGTAGAGCACGGCCATCTCCTTGCGATCGAAGCCGTCGCGCGCGAGCTGGCGCATTTCTTCCACCATCCACTGCGCTTCGGCCAGGTCGGTGGTCGACTCGTACACGCGCACCGGTTCGCCGGGGCCCTGGTCGGTGCGCAAGTTCTTGCCCAGGCGCTTCTTGTTATGGCTGATGAGCTCGTTGGCCGAATCCAGGATGTTGCTGTAGCTGCGGTAGTTCTGCTCCAGCTTGATCTGGTGGCGCACGTCGAACTCGCGCACGAAGTCGGTCATGTTGCCCACGCGCGCGCCGCGGAACGCATAGATGCTCTGGTCGTCGTCGCCCACGGCAATCACGCTGTTGTCGCGCCCGGGCTCGAACTGGCCGCCGACGGTGTTGCCGGAGAGCATCTTGATCCACGCGTACTGCAGGCGGTTGGTGTCCTGGAACTCGTCGATCAGGATGTGGCGGAAGCGCCGCTGGTAGTGCTCCCGCACCGGGTCGTTGTCGCGCAGCAGTTCGTAGCTGCGCAGCATGAGCTCGCCGAAGTCGACCACGCCTTCGCGCTGGCACTGCTCTTCATACAGCTGGTAGAGCTCGACCTTCTTGCGGTCGTCGTCGCTGCGCACCTCGACGTCGCCGGGGCGCAGGCCGTCTTCCTTGGCGCCGGCAATGAACCACTGGGTCTGCTTGGCGGGGAAGCGCTCGTCGTCGACGTTGAACTGCTTCATCAGCCGCTTGATGGCCGAAAGCTGGTCTTGCGTGTCGAGGATCTGGAAGGTGGACGGCAGATTGGCCAGCTTCCAGTGCGCGCGCAGCAGGCGGTTGCACAGGCCGTGGAAGGTGCCGATCCACATGCCGCGCACGTTGACGGGCAGGATGGCCGTCAGCCGCGTCATCATTTCCTTGGCGGCCTTGTTGGTGAAGGTCACGGCGAGGATGCCGCCGGCCGACACCTGCCCGGTCTGGAGCAGCCATGCGATGCGGGTGGTCAGCACGCGGGTCTTGCCGGAACCGGCGCCCGCGAGGATCAGCGCGTTGCCTGCGGGCAACGTGACCGCGGCCAGTTGCTCCGCGTTCAGGTTCTTGAGCAGCGGCAGGTCCGAAGGATTCGGGGAGTGGGCGTCAGCCGCAGGATCGTTAAACAACATCCTCCGATTGTAGAAACCACTGCGTATGCCGGTTATACGAAGAAGCGGAAGACCCGGCTTCGCAAGACCGCGTAAAATCAATCACCGGGCCCAAGTTTCTTGCGCCCGGTTTTTTGTGGGCGTTTTCTTTGCTGAACGCACCGCGAAAACCGGCCGGACCAAGCGCTCTTTCGTTCCCTTCAACGATTCCTTTCTGGAGCCTGGCCATGCAAATCTTCGACTACGACAACATTCTCCTGCTTCCGCGCAAGTGCCGCGTGGAGAGCCGCTCCGAGTGCGACGCCAGCGTGAAGCTGGGCGAGCGCAGCTTCCGCCTGCCGGTGGTGCCCGCCAACATGAAGACGGTGGTCGACGAGTCGATCTGCCTGTGGCTGGCGCAGAACGGCTACTTCTACGTGATGCACCGCTTCGACCTCGACAACCTCAAGTTCGTCAAGGACATGCAGGGCAAGGGCGTGTTCGCCTCGATCTCGCTCGGCGTGAAGAAGCCCGACTACGACACCGTCGACCAGCTCGTGGCCGAGGGCCTGACGCCCGAATACATCACCATCGACATCGCGCACGGCCACGCCGACAGCGTGAAGAACATGATCGGCTACCTGAAGCAGAAGCTGCCGAAGGCCTTCGTGATTGCCGGCAACGTCGGCACACCCGAAGCGGTGATCGACCTCGAGAACTGGGGCGCGGACGCAACCAAGGTCGGCATCGGCCCGGGCAAGGTCTGCATCACCAAGCTCAAGACCGGCTTCGGCACCGGCGGCTGGCAGCTGTCGGCGCTCAAGTGGTGCGCGCGCGTGGCGACCAAGCCGATCATTGCCGACGGCGGCATCCGCGACCACGGAGACATTGCCAAGAGCGTGCGCTTCGGCGCCTCGATGGTGATGATCGGCTCGCTGTTCGCGGGCCACGAAGAATCGCCGGGCAAGACGGTCGAGGTCGACGGCGCGCTGTTCAAGGAGTACTACGGCTCCGCCAGCGACTTCAACAAGGGCGAGTACAAGCACGTGGAAGGCAAGCGCATCCTCGAGCCGATCAAGGGCAAGCTGGCCGACACGCTGGTCGAGATGGAGCAGGACGTGCAGAGCTCGATCAGCTACGCGGGCGGCCGCACGCTGATGGACATCCGCAAGGTCAACTACGTCACGCTGGGCGGCGACAACGCGGGCGAACACCTGCTGATGTAAGCGCCCCGCCCTGCGCTGCCGCTGCGCCGGTCAGGCTTCGAGCAAGTGCACCGCGTGTCGGTGCAATGCGTGGGCCGGGTCGGCGAGCGCATCGACCACGCCGAAGTGGTTGAGACCCGGCAGCACCTCGCACACCGGCACGGTGTTGCGGCCCCACGCCTCGCGGATCATCGCGTTGTGGCGGATGAACTCCTCGCTCTCATCGCCGCCGGCCACTGCGTAGAGCTGGCCGCGCTTCGGCGCGGGCCAGAGCGCCGGGCTGGCGCGCAGGGCGTCGGCATCGGTCAGCTTCAGCGTGTTCATCAGGAAAGGCGTGTGCTGCAGCGGACGCAGGTCGTAGAGGCCGGAAATCGACAGCGCGTTGCGCACCAGTTGGGCGGGCAGATCGGGCGCGACCGCTTTCCAGTCGCATGACAGCAAAGCCGCCGCCATGTGGCCGCCGGCCGAATGGCCCGCAACGGTTATGCGCGAGGGGTCGCCGCCATGGGCCGCGACATGGCGCCACGTCCATTCGAGCGCGCGCACCATCTGCATCAGGATGCCGGGCACGGTCACCGGCTGCTCGGGCGTGCCGGGGCACAGCGCGTAGTTGGGCTGGACCACGCATACGCCGCGGTCGTTGAACGCCGGGGCGATGAAAGAGTGGTCCTTCTTGTCCATGGCGCGCCAGTAGCCACCGTGGATGAAGACCAGCACGGGCGCGTCGGGCACGGGTGCCGGGAAGACGTCGAGCGTTTCGTTCGTGCCGCTGCCGTAGGGAATGTCGATTCGGGCGGGCAAGTTGTCGCGCGCGGCAGCGGAGTCGCGGGCCCAGCGCTGGAAGTACGCGGGGTGGTCTTTCACCCGCGCAAGATTGTTGTACATGCCTTCCAGCCAGGCGGGTTCGTACGAGGCCATGCGGTTCTTTTCTCAGTGCTTCGAAAGGCGCGAATCTTGGCACGGCGCAATGGTCCAAAACCGCGGTTCTGGTTAAAATTTGCCCTGCGTTGGGGGGGTAGCTCAGCTGGGAGAGCGCCGCGTTCGCAATGCGGAGGTCGGGAGTTCGATCCTCCTCCTCTCCACCAACCGACACCGAAAAAGGCCTTGGCATCCGCCAGGGCCTTTTACTTTTGCGGCTCAGGTGTCGAGCGTCAGGTGCTGGCCGTGCAGCGCGGCGGCCGCCGGCGAAGCGAGAAAGCCGATGGTCTGCGCGGCGACCGAGGTCGACACCCACTCGGCCGGATTGGCGTCGGGCATCGCCTGGCGGTTCGCGGGCGTGTCGAGCACGCTCGGCGCCACACTGTTCACGCTCACGCCGTGCGGTGCCGCTTCCGCCGCCATGGCTTCCACCAGACGCTGCAGCGCGCTCTTCGAAGCGATGTACGCGGCCATTGCCGGCAGTCCGCGTGCGGCGACCTTCGCCGTCACGGCCACGACGCTGCCTGCGCGGCGCTCGATCATCGAAGGCAGCACAGCCTGAGTCACCGCGACGAACGACCATGCGTTGAGATTCATCATCCGGTCCCAGCTCTCGCGCGAGAGCGCATGCGTGGCCTCACCCATCTCGAAACCACCCGCGATGTGCACAAGCGCATCGATCTGCCCGAAAGACTTGAGCGCCTGCGCGGCAAGGCCGGCCATGCCGGATGCCGAGGTCACGTCGCCCGCGAGCAGCAGGTGCCGCGAGTTGTCGAGGCCCGGAAAGACTTCGGCGAGCCGGTCTGCGTGATGGTCGACCAACGCAAGGCGCGCGCCTTGGTCAAGGAAATGCTGGGCCACTGCGCGGCCCAGTGCGCCAGCCGCGCCGGTGATCAAGACATGGGACGTGGTGCTCGCATCGGTCATCGAAATTCTCCTGGTTGAGGGACGTGGTCCGTCGGATGTGGCGCATCCTAACGCTGCAACTCACAAATTTTTTGGACAAGATCAAAATCTGGGATATACTCGTGGTCTTGCCAGAAAACACTAAACGTTTTCAAAGCAAGGGCTCTTAGCTCAGTTGGTAGAGCAGCGGACTCTTAATCCGTAGGTCGAGTGTTCGAGTCACTCAGGGCCCACCACCAACACTAGGAACTGCGCGGTTCTCGCGCTATTTCTTAAGAAGCACTGTTTTGCAATTGCGAAACGTGCTCCGCAAACAGAGAAACCTCCCGTCGAAAGACTGGGAGGTTTTTTCTTTTCCGGCTTGTCTGAAAAACCCGCGCACCACAACACAGCAGCGGCCTCAAATCGAGATCGCGCAATCAGCCAAGGCAGCACTACCCCTTGCTCGGATGACGCGATGATTGCTGCAAGATTCAGCGCCATGGCCCAAGTACCGGCCACCCTGATCAAAGGCTGGGAGTCGAGTACAATCCCGCAACGCTCAATGGTTCTGAGCGCTGTCCTCCGGGGCAAGCTGAACCCCATACCAGCGCGTCGAAGTCACTACGACGAAGAAAACAAAAATGACTTCATGCAAAAGAATTTGCCGTAGCGTGGACCGCGTAAGAGTTCACGACCACATTCCCAAAGCCCGCCTTGTGCGGGCTTTTTCGTTGGCGCGCATGCGCTGCCAGCCAGCACCGCATAGCAGTCGCGAAGCGGTTGCACTACTTGGGCGTGCTCTTGGAGTACAGTCATAAGTCCTCAACACGGAGCCCGCAAGGGCAGGACAAAATGGCCACACCGGAAGAGGCAACGACCACCGCTTCAGCTGCGAACCTTCTCGGAACAGAGATGGCGCTGACGGCAGCTCTCAGAGCGCTCATCAAGACGCACCCCCAGCCCAGCCTGCTCGCACAAGAACTTGTGCAACAACGGCAGTTTTCTCAGGCTCATCTTGAAGCAAGTCCCGTATCGGACAAGGCATTGATGGGCTTCGAATTGACCTGGGCAATGATCCTTCATCAGGATCCCGCGCAAGACGTGCAACTCGTGCCCGCGTCCTAGCGGCAACGCCCGTCGGCCATCTTGGCTCACTGCGTCGACGCGGGTGCGCCAGGTGTGTTCTTGAGTGCCTCGCCGCATGCGCACCTGCTGCCACCAAGCAGGACTTTCTTCACAAACGCACAGACCTTGCTGAACAAGTCTGTGCGTTTGGCCGAACCGAACCCATTCCTGTCTCGCCCCAACCTTTTCCGAACGCCCTGAAAAGTGGAGATTCAAGCCGTCGACCGCTCTTCTGGAGCGGTCGATACAAACCCAGCGCTGCGAACAGCGCGCCGGCATGGCTCGATCGAAAACTATTGACAGGGGGAACTGGCAATGAACCAGTTGACGGAAATGAAGCCCATCGCACTCGTGGGCTGCGACAAGGTACGGGCGGTAATGCTGAGCGAAAAGCTCCGGTCCATGGGACATGTATCCGCAACATTCGACCGCGGTGCCGACTTCCTGGTGGCGCTGGGAAGCGGCAGGAAGTTCAGCCTGCTCCTGTTGACGCTGCAGGACGAGGGCGGATGGACCGGAATCGTTGCCATGTGCAAGGTGCTTCATGTGCCCGTACTCCTGGTCGTCGACGAAGCACAGCGCCATATGCCGGTCGACGAACTGGTCGCGGTACGAGAAGAAGCTTCGAAGGATCACGCCATCGACTTCATCGTCTGGCCAATCAGCGATCTCGATCTGGACTGGCGCATACGCACCCTCGTCCGCCGCATGGAGGTGTCGCCCGCTCCGCCTGTGCGCAACATCGATCTCGCGTTCGACCGCTATCGTTTTCTCGGACCCAACCGCGTGGTCATGAATGACGATCAGGAGGTGCGACTGAAGCCCCGCGAGTTCGAACTCGCGCTATTGCTCTTCCGCAACAGCGGCCAGTTGCTGGAGCGGGACTGGATTCTTTCGTTGCTCTGGGGTACCGGCGTGACGCGCAAGGACAGCCGCGTGCTTGATGTCTGCATGTCGGGCATCCGCCGCAAACTTGCCCTCTCGAGGGAGAACGGCTTCATCCTGCACACGGTCTACGGACGCGGCTATGAACTGGGACGAGTTCTGCAGCCGACGCATCAGCCGCAAAGAACAGGGCCCTTCACGAGCCTGCGCGTCGAGGAAGCTCACATCCCGGCGATGTGATTCGCGCCAGAGAAGGGGCAGTGAAGGGGCAGTGACACCGCGCAGCGGCAAGCTCAGGGCGCGGCGCCTCGACCGGCAGCCCAGTCATCGACAAAGCGCATGAGCGCCTCCTGGTGCTCACTGATCTCAGCGGCGAGGTACTGGCGCGCGTGCTCTTGGGCGAGCCCGCTCGACAGGAACCACTGCTCACGCGCAAGACTGCCCTGCAGCGGCGGCGTGCCCCAAGCCGCGTTGCTGCTGCCAAGAAAGGCCTCTGTCACCGGCAAGCGCCCGTCGGTCTTGCCGAGATCCGACAGCGCATTGCGCGGGCCGCCCAGCGTGACGCGAACCCGGAGGATGTCTTCGTCCACGTCGATGGACGCACCCAAACCACCGGATTGATGCACCTGCCAGAGCTGCGCCGCCGAAGCGTTGCGAACCCAGCTATCGAGTGCCTTGGCCAAACTTTCGAGAACGATTTTCTTGTTCATGAGGAAATATTCCACACATTTGTCGACTTATTACGCCCCACAGGAGCACAACCTGCAAAAGCTCCCTGTGCGACATGGCATCTTGCAGTGGCTGTCACGCATCACAAGAACATCAAGACAGGGAAACAAACTCGAAGCTCAAAAGCTCGTTCAGACCCGCTCATGCGGGTATTTTTTTGTCTGCTCGCAGCCTGAATCGACAGCGACGCCAGGGAACCACAGAATGAACCGGCAACGGCGTGCGGCTTCGGGCGTCGGCTATATTTCTTGCCATGGAAAAGGCTTCCGACATAGGCAAACCCACGGTACCCATCGACTTGATCGGGCCGGACCACTGGCCTCGTTCGAGGCGCGGCAACGGCCGCACCGCCAAGGTGATTGCTGTCATCGTGGGGGGAATCGCGGCTGCAGGACTGGTCGCCTACCGCTTCTTCGGTGTCGGGCGCTGACCCGGCCACTGAATGATCCAAAGCCCGCTGCCCCGAAGACAGCGGGCTTTTTTCATGGGCGCGGACAGGAACAGACATCACGGTCGAGCCCCTAATGCAGCCGCGAACCCTTGGGCAACCGCTTCGCCAGCCACTCGTGCACATCCGCACGAATGCTGCGGCCTTCGAGCAGAAAGTTCTCGAAGCGGCTCGGCACGTAGGGCAGGTACACCAGCGGCATGCCGGCTTCTTCCGGTGTGCGCGCGGCCTTGCGGTTGTTGCAGACGGCGCACGCACTCACGAGGTTGGTCCATGTCCAAGGGCCGCCGCGTGATTCGGGCATTACATGCTCGCATTGCAGGTCGCGTTCCTGGAACACGCCCGCGCAGTAAGCGCAGGTGTGGCGGTCGCGGCGAAAGAGCTTTCTCTTGGTAACGCTCGGCACCACGTCGAAGAGGTTGATCTTCGAGGCCCCGCGCAGCGCGATGATCGGTGCCACCTCGACGCGAGACTGCATGCCGCGCGCCACGTTGAAGCCACCGCGCAGGGTGGCAAGCGGCAGGTCACCGTCTTCCCAGGCCACGGAGCCGGTGGCGTAGTGCAACACCGCCTGCTCCAGCGAGATCCAGGCTTGCGGCGTGCCCTGAATGTCGAGTTGCAGGACGTGAGGATGCATATATCGCCTCCTTTCGCGGCGACGGTCGTCTTGGCGACGTTGGATGAAATCCAGATACCGATGGGGTGCACGAACGGAATCGAACCGTCGTCAGCGGGACCACAACCCGCGGCTCTGCCATTGAGCTACGTGCACCACGAAACATGAGCTGCCTGCTGTAAGGCAGCCGCTACCACTCGCCGACTGCGCGCACGCGCTGATCGAGATCGAGGCCCTCGAGCTGAGGCTCGCGACCAGGCAATGCATCAGCACCTTCCAAAGCACGCCGAGCATCGGTCACGATGCCGAATCTGCGGGCCAGGGCCAGCACCATGCGCTTGCGCGGCTGTGCGGGACGCACGGTGATCATCCGGATCGGGGTGTTGCGCTTGCGCATGACGGCTCCTTGGTTGATGTGACAGCAAACAGAAAAAACTGGCCCCACGTGCACGACTCGAACGTGCAACCCCTTGCTTCGTAAGCAAGTGCTCTGATCCATTGAGCTAACGCGGGTCGAAAAACGGGAATCGAAACTTGCCCGCCTGCTTTCCATTCCGGTTGTGTCCTCACGCGACGGACAGCGCTGGGCGCTGCCCCGTACGACGTCGCTGCACAGGAGTGATCGATTCCTGCACATCCCGCCACACCGTCTACGCGGTGGGCTCTGGCGGTGTGGTGAAGGCACACCCGGAATGGCCAGGCACGGCCAACAACAAACAAAACAAAAAGGCCCGGAACCTTTCGGTGTCCGGGCCTCTGCTGAGAGAGCTTGGAGGGTATACGCCTATGCGCAACCTCCACCCGGTAGCACCTGATCCTCGACTTTTCCAACGCGCAGGCTGCCTGCGGCTTTTGTGGAATACGCGTGGCTCTGGTGCTGATTCAGTCGGATCGACGGCATGCCGCCGAAAACACCGCACGCCCCGACGCGCACGAGCGATCGGCCCGAGGCGGGTCGATTGCTGGTGAAGGTCAATGCGATGTTCACGATGGTTCCTGGGTCAAAGATTGCCGCTGCCGGCCGTCAGGGGTTGGGGGAAAAGGTGCGGTTTGGGCCGCGAATGAAGCCGACTGTAAATAGTGTTTACGGCACCGTCAACAACCGGGACAATCTTTTTTTCTCGTTGTTGTTTTTGAACAGTGCCCAATACCACCGTCGCGCGTCGCCGCAATGCCCTCGCGCTTCATCGCCGTTTTCTCGAAGAGGCCGTTGCAGCCGGCCTGCCCGCCAAGGGGCTGGACCAGGCGTTCGCCAAGAAGATCGAAATCTCTCCCAGCATGTGGAGCCAGATCAAGAGCTCTCGGCCCATCGGCGACAACCTGGCGCGGCAGATCGAGCGGCATTGCAACGTGGAAGCCGGCTGGCTCGACAAGGAAGACCGTCCCAGCGAAGTGCCCGATGCAGCGGAAGAGCGCTTCATCGCGGCGGCACGCGAGGCATGGCGCAGCGCCAATGCCAAGGGCAAGAAGGAACTCACCGGCTGGCTGAAGAAGCGCGCGCAGGACGCAGTGCCTGGCAGCGACTCCGCGCACTAAGCAGCGAGTGCTCAGCCCAATTCGGGCGCGTTGCGCACGATGGCCGCGCGCATGTCGTCCGGTATGGCAACCGCGCGATGGGTTTCCAGCGACGTGGTCACCAATACCTGCTGCATCTGCATGCGCACTTCACCGTCGACCGGATCGAAGCAGCGCACGCGCAAAGTCATCGAACGCGAACCGAGCCGCTCCACGGCCAGCCCGAGCATCACCTGGTCGCCCATGCGGCTCACGGCGCGGAAGTCGACTTCGAGCTTCACGGTGGGCAGGCCGATTCGCCGCTGCGCCACCAGCCCGTGATAGCTGAGGCCGAGGCCTTCGTTCACCCAGTCTTCGACGAGGCCGTTGAGCATCACGAAGTACTGCGGATAGAAGACGATGCCCGCTGGATCGCAATCCGAGAAGCGGATCAGCCGCGGCCGGCAGAACTCGTTGCCGTTGCCCATGCTCAGCCCTCCTCACCCGCAGGCTCGCCGCGCATCACATGCACCCGCAGCAGGCCGAGCTGCGTGTGCAGCTGCTTGACCGTCTTCATGTCGAGCCCCGAGAACATCTCGAGGATCCACTGCTCGTGTTCGCTCGCCATCGTCTCGAAGGTGCGGCGGCCCGTGGGCGTGAGGCTCACGATCCATGCGCGACGATCGTCGGGACTGGGAGCGCGCGCCACCATGCCTTCGCGCTCGAGCTCGTCGGTAAGACCGGTGACGTTGCCGCCCGTCACCATCAGGTAGCGCGACAGCACGCGCATCTTCAGGCCGTCCTTGTAGCGATAGAGCTGCGCCATGTAGTCGAAGCGTGCCAGCGAAATGCCGAAGCGCTCGCGCAGCCGGCGCCGGATCTCGGCTTCGATCTGCGTGGTGCTGGCCAGCATGCGCAGCCACAGCTTGAGCATCGCGTGGTCCTCGTGGCCCGCGCGCGCCTCGTGCCCCAGTTCTTCGGCATCGCTCAGCGCGGCGTGGGAAGCGTCGTTGCGTGTCATGTCACCTCTCCTCCGGAAACCGAGATCGACTGCCCCGTGACCGACGCCGCGCCCGCACCGCACAGCCAGCGCACCGCATCGGCCACCTCGGCCGGCTGCACGATGCGGCGCTGCGGGTTGACGCTCGAGAACTCCGCCAGCGCATCGGCCTCGCTGCGCCCCGTCTTGCCGACCACGTTGGCCACGCTGTTGCGCAGGATGTCGGTGTCGGTATAGCCCGGACACACCGCGTTCACCGTGATGCCCTTGCGCGCCACCTCCAGCGCCAGCGAGCGCGTGAGCCCGACCACGCCATGCTTGGCCGCGGTATAGGCCGCCACGTACGCGTAGCCCTTCTGCCCTGCCGTGCTCGCGATGTTGACGATGCGGCCCCAGCCGGCATCGAGCATGTCCGGCAATGCGGCCTGCGCGCAAAGAAAGCTGCCCGTGAGATTGACCGACAGCATCCGCTGCCAGAGATCGAACGAGGTCTTGAGGAACGGCGCACTCTCTGCCGCGCCCGCGTTGTTGACGAGGATGGCGACCGGCCCGCGCGCGGCCCGCGCTTCGGCGAAAGCGGCCTGCACCGCCTCCGGGTTCGCCACATCGGCAGCAGCCACGCCGTGCCCGGCGCCTTCCAGCGAATCTGCCACTCGCTGCAGTGCCTCGCGGTCGCGCCCCAGCAGGGTCAGGACGGCGCCCTCCGCGGCCAGGGTGCGGGCGATCTCGGCGCCAATGCCGCGTGCGGCACCCGTCACGAGTGCATGGCGGCCAGTCAGTGAATTTGAGTGCATACCTGAATATTTTAGTTCTGAATCATTTTAGCGGAGCAGGCGGACGCGGGGTGTCACCGCATGAAACGGCCGCCGTTCAGGTCCAGGGTCGCGCCGGTCATGAAGGCTGCCGCCGGAGACGCGAGATAGACCACGGCAGCCGCTACTTCCTCCGGCAAGCCGAAACGCCCCATTGGAATGCCTGCCTGCAGCGCCTGCCGTCGCGCCGGGTCCAGCGCCTCGAGCAACGGGCTCTGGATGGCCGCGGGGGCCAGCGCATTCACGGTCACGCCATGCGGCGCCAGTTCCTGCGCGAAGGAGCGCGTCAGCGCCAGCAACGCGGCCTTGCTGGCCGCATAGTGCGGGCCGGTCGCCGCGCTGGCCTGCTGCCCCGCCATCGAAGCAAGGTTGACGATGCGGCCCGCGCCGCGTTCACGCATGTGCCGCCCGGCGATGCGGCAGCCGAAGAAGCTGCCGCGCAGGTTGATGGCGAGCACGTCGTCCCATTCCTCGGGCGTGATGTCCCAAAGCGAGGTCGTGGGCGTTCGGGCCGCGTTGTTGACCATGATGTCGACGGCGCCGAAGCGGGCCACGGCCTTGTCGAAGCAGGCAGAGAAAGCGCCCTCGTCGCGCACGTCGAGTTCCATCGCGAGCCCGCCGGTCTCTTTCGCCGCCGAATCCACGCCTGCAAGGTCGATGTCGGCGAACGCCACGCGCGCGCCCGCCTCATGGAGTCCGCGCGCAATCGCCATGCCCAGCCCACGCCCCGCACCGGTCACGAACGCCACGCGGCCGGCAAGGGGGAGCGCTGCGTTCGTCATGCGCCTAGCTCCTCGCGGGGCGGCCGTCCCAGGTCAGCGGGCCCACGCCGCGCTCGCGCAGCTTGAACTTCTGCACCTTTCCGTTCTCGGTGCGCGGCAGGTCGGCCAGCACGTCGATGTAGCGCGGCACCGCGAAGTAAGGCAGGCGCCCCTCGCAGAAACGCGCAAGCTCGGCAGGGTCGACCGGCACGCCTTCGCGCGCTACCAGCGCGGCCATCACTTCGTCTTCAGCCAGCTCGGAGCGCACCGGATACACCGCGCACGCGGCCACCCCCGGATGGCTCAGCAGCACCTGCTCGACCTCGAATGAGGAGATGTTCTCGCCCCGCCGGCGGATCGCGTCCTTGATGCGATCGACGAAGCGAAAGGCTCCATCGGCATCGCACACCACGCGGTCACCCGTATGGAACCAGAGATTGCGCCACGCCTCGACCGTCTTCTCCGGCATGTTGAAGTACCCGCTCGCAAAGGCGTAGGGCTCGTCCGCGCGCAGCAGCAGTTCGCCCGCTTCGCCAGGCGGCAGGGCCACGTCGTCTTCATCGGCCACGCGTGCCTGGAAACCCGGCCGCAGCCAGCCCATGACGCCGCCGCGCGGCGAATCGGGCGCCGTGGCAATGGCGAAGTTGGTCTCGGTCGAGCCGTAGCCCTCCAGCAGCGACACACCCGTGCGCGCCCTGAACGCCGCCCCCGCCGCGGAAGGCACGCCCGGCCCGAGCCCGATGCGCACGCGATGATCCCTCTCCCCCGCCCCTTCCGGTTGCGCGAGCAGGATCGGCACCATCGCGCCCAGCAGGTAGACCACCGTCGCGCGAGTCGCGCCCATCGCCGACCAGAAGCCCGACGCCGAGAAGCGCTGTTCGAACACCACCTCGGCACCGGTCAGGGCGGCCTGCGCGAAGGTGTTGAGTGCGTTGATGTGGAACAGCGGCAGCGTGGAGCACAGCACGTCATCGGCTCCCACGCCGAGCACTTCCGCGCTGTTCACGCCCCACCAGAAATACTGCGCATGCGGACAGATCACGCCCTTGGCAGGTCCGGTGGTGCCGGAGGTGTACAGGATGGCGAGCGGATCGCCCGGCTGCACCGGTGCGGCCTCCAGCGCGTCTCCTGCCTCGGGATACGGCACCAGGCGCACGCCGGCGGGCGCCGACCACTCGACAGCTTCCGCGTCCCCGACCACCCAGATCTCGCGCAGCGCCGTGCGCCCCAGGTCCGCCTTTGCAAGCCGCTCGACGAATGCGGCCTCGATGACCAGCAGCTTCGCCTCGCTGTTCGCCAGGAAGTATTCGATCTGCGGCCCCATCGATGCCGTGTTGACCGGCACCGTCGCTGCGCCCAGCCATCCCGCGCCGAGAAAGCTCTCCAGGAACTCGACGCGGTTGCCGCACATCACCGCGACGCGGTCGCCGCGCACCACGCCTGCGGCCGCCAGCGCACCGGCGCGGACGGCGGCAGCCGCCGCCGCATCGCGGTGGGTCCAGGCATGCGCGCCGATGCGCAGCAGCGCGCGCGCGCCGAACACCTCGGCTTGCCTCAGCAGCATCGCGGGCAGCGTGCGCCGGGCAGGCGGCACGGCGCGGGCGTCAGTCGTCATCGTGCGTGCCTCCGCCGAGATAGGTCGCCTGCACGCGCGGGTCGCTGGCCAGTTCGGCCGAGGCACCCGACAGCGCGATCTCGCCGGTCTCGAGCACGTAGCCCTGGTCCGAGCTTTCCAGCGCCGCGCGTGCGTTCTGCTCCACCAGCAGGATCGACACGCCGTCTTCCCGCAGCTTGCGCACGATGGTCAGGATGTCGCGCACGATCAGCGGCGCGAGGCCGAGGCTGGGTTCGTCGAGCATCAGCAGCCGGGGCGCCGACATCAGCGCGCGCCCCACCGCCAGCATCTGCCGCTCGCCGCCCGACAGGGTGTCCGCGCGCTGCGACCTGCGCTCGGCCAGGCGGGGGAAGCGGTCGTACACCGACTGCAGCCGCTTCTTCATGGCATCGCCGCGCAGCCGCTTGGCGTAGGCGCCGAGCTGCAGGTTGTCGAGCACGGTGAGCTCGCCGAACAGCTCGCGCTTCTCGGGCACGAGGCACAGGCCGCGCTCCACGCGCGCCTCCACGTCCAGCCCCTGCAGGTCCTCGCCTTCGAAGCGCAGCGTGCCCTTGCAGGGCAGAAGGCCCATCGCCGCCGCCAGCAATGTCGTCTTGCCAGCGCCGTTCGGCCCGATCACCGAAATGATCTGCCCCGGCTGCAGGTCGAGCGAAACACCGCGCACCGCCTCGACCTGCCCGTACGACACGTGCAGGTCGCTAATCTCCAGCATCGCGGTCATACGACGCTCCCCAGGTAAGCCGCCTGCACGCGCTCGTCGGCGCGCACCGCCGACGGCACGCCCTCCACGAGCTTGGAGCCGAAGTTCATCACCACCAGCCGGTCCACCAGTTTCATCACGAAGTCCATGTCGTGTTCGACGATGAGGATGGTCACGCCCTCCTCGCGCAGCTTGCGCAGCAGATCGCCGAGTGCCATCTTTTCCTTGCGGCGGAGGCCCGCTGCGGGCTCGTCGAGCACCAGCAGCACCGGGTCGGCGGCCAGCGCGCGCGCGATTTCCAGGATGCGCTGCGTGCCCAGCGGCAGGCTGCCTGCGAGTTCGTGCGCGCGGTCGCCCAGTCCGATGCGGTCGAGCTGGCGTTGCGCCTCCTGCAGGATCTGCCGCTCTTCCGTGCGATCCAGCCGCAACCCGGCCTTCAGGATGCCCGAGCGTGTGCGCGAGTGCGCGCCCAGCGCCACGTTGTCCAGCAGGCTCATGTGCGGCCGCAGCTTCACATGCTGGAAGGTGCGCGCCAGGCCCAGCCGCGCCACCTCGCGCTGCGGCATGCCAGCGATGTCGTGGGCCAGGAAGCGCACCTGGCCCGAACTCATCGGCAGCGTGCAGGTCAGCAGGTTGAACATGGTCGACTTGCCCGCGCCGTTGGGCCCGATGAGCCCGACGATCTCGCCGGCCTTCACATCGAAGCTCACGTCGTTCACCGCCACCAGCCCGCCGAAGCGCTTGACCGCGCCGTTCACCGACAGCACCTGCGAGCCGCGCTCTGGCAGCGTGCGGTGCGGCAACGGCTCCACGGGCGGCGCATCGTGGCGCGAAGGCCCCTGGGCGCCGCCGCGACGCCGCGTCCAGCGGCGCAGCAGCCCCATCACGCCGCCGCGCGCAAAGTGCAGCAGCAGGATGAACAGCGCCGCGAAGGCCACCGCCTCCAGCTGCCCTGCACGCTGCGTGAGCATGGGCAGCACGTCCTGCAGGCCGTTCTTCAGCACCAGCACCAGCGCGGCGCCCACCAGCGCGCCGGCAAGCTGGCCCAGGCCGCCTGCCACCGCCATCAGCAGGTACTCGATGCTTGCGCGCACGTCGAAGGGCGACGGGCTCACGAAGCGGTTCATGTGGGCATAGAGCCAGCCCGCCAGCCCCGCGAACAGCGCGGCCGTCACGAACAGCGAGAGCCGCACGCGGTACGCGTCCGCACCCACGCTCGCCAGCAGCGTCGCGCCGCCGCGCAGCCCGCGAATCGCCCGGCCCGGCCGCGACTGCAGCAGGTTGTAGCTGAACAGGCAGCCCAGCCCCACTACCACCCAGATCAGGTAGTACATGGCGCGCGGATCGGCGAGCGACCAGCCCGCGATCTGCAGCGCCGGAATGTTCGACAGCCCCGTGTGCCGCCCGAGCGCGTCGACATTGCCGAACAGCATCGCGATCGACAGCCCCCAGGCGATGGTGCTCAGCGGCAGGAAGTGCCCGCCCAGGCGCAGCGTCAGCATGCCGATGGCCAGCGCCGACAGCCCCGTGAGCAGCAATGCGAACAGCAGCCCGATCCAGGGCGACATGCCCTGCGTCGTCGTGAGCCACGCGGTCGCGTACGCCGCGATGCCCACGAAGGCCGCCTGCCCGAAAGAGGTCGCGCCGCCCACGCCGGTCAGCAGCACCAGACCCAGCGCCACCAGCGCGCCGATGCCGATGTCGTTCAGCAGCGAGACGGTGAAGCTGCCCGCCACGGCCGGCACCAGCGCCAGCACCACGACCAGCCCGGCGATCCACGCCATGCGTTTGCGATTGCCGTTCATTGGTCCACCTCGTCTTCTTCCTCTTCGGCGTGCGCCGCCATGAAGGAGCGCAGCATGAGCACGGGAATCAGCAGGCTGAACACGATCACGTCTTTCAGCGCACCGCTCCAGAACGAGGCAAAGCTCTCCACCACGCCGACCGCGAGCGCCCCCACGGCCGTCATCGGGTAGCTCACGAGCCCGCCGATGATCGCGGCCACGAAGGCCTTCAGGCCGATGATGAAACCCGAGTCGTAATACATCGTCGTCACCGGCGCGATGAGCACGCCGATCAGCCCCGCCAGCAGCGAAGCGCAGCCATACGCCAGCAGCGCCGTGCGCACCGGCCGTATGCCGACCAGCCGGGCACCCACCCGGTTCACGGCCGTGGCGCGCAGCGCCTTGCCGGCCACCGTGCGCTCGAACACCAGGAAGAACAGCCCGCTCAGCACGATGGCCGCCCCCACCATCAGCACCACCTGCCCGCTGACGGCGAAGCCGTCGCCCAGCGTGAACACGGCGCTGGTCAGCGGCGTGGTGCGCGAGCCTTCGGGTCCGAAGAACAGCAGGCCCAGGCCCGACAGCAGGAAGTGCAGCGCCAGCGAGACGATCAGCAAAACCAGCACCGATGCATCCGCGATCGGCTGGAACACCACCCGCGCGAGCAGCGGCGCAATGGGCACCACCAGCAGCACGGCGACCGCGATGTGCACCGCCACCGGCACGCCGGGCCGCGCTGCCAGCCATGCGAGCACGCACGGAATGGCCGGCAGCACGCCCCACATCAGCACCGCCTTGGGAATGCGCGCGGCCTCGCCGCGCCGCAGCAGGCTGCCGATCTCGGTGGCCAGCGCCAGCGCGGCCAGCACCGCGACCATGCCGATGGTCGGCGGCACGCGGTCGGTCTCGAAGGCCGCGAGCGACAGCGCCGCAAAGGCCGCGATGTCGCCGAACGGCACGAACACCACCCGCGTGACCGAGAAGATCAGCACCAGCCCGAGCCCGGCCAGCAGGTAGACGGCGCCGTTGGCCAGGCCGTCGGTGAGAAGGATGAGCGCCACGTCCCACGTCATCGCGCAGCCCTCCGGAAAGTCGAATGCATGAGGTTCAAGGTGCGAGCTTCCATTGGCCGTTGTCGAGCTTGACGATCACGCGGGCGCGTTCGTCCACGCCGTAGAGACTGCCGGGCTTGAAGGTGTACACGCCGTGCGTGCCCACCACTTCCTTCGTGCTGAAGATGGCATCGCGCAGCGCCACGCGGAACTCGGGCGTGCCCGGTTCGGCCTTCTTCATGGCGCGCGAGGCCGCGTCGGCGAACACCAGCCAGCCGTCGAACGAATAGGCCGAGAAGGCATCGCTGGTCGGCGCGTTGTTGACCTTCTGGAAGACGGCGCGGAAATCGGTCGCGATCTTCTTGGTCGGATAGCTGTCGGGCAGTTGCTCGGCCACGATCACCGGGCCGGTGGGCATCAGCGCGTTCTGGCCGGCCGCGCCGACCACGCGCACGAAGTCGGAGTTGATCAGCCCGTGCTGGCCGTACACGCCGCCCTTGAAGCCGCGCTCCTGCAGGGCCAGGAACGGCAGCGCGCCGGGCGTGCCGGCACCGCCGGTCATCACCGCGTCGGGCCGCAGCGCCACGATCTTCAGCACCTGGCCGGTCACCGATGCGTCGCCGCGCGCATAACGCTCGTTGCTGACCACCTTGATGCCTGCGCCGGGCGCGGCCTTCATGAGCGCGTCGTAGACCAGGTCGCCCCAGGCGTCGGAGAAGCCGATGTAGCCCACGGTCTTCACGTTGTTGCGCTTCATGCGCTCGACCACCGCGTCGATCATCAGCTGCGTGGGCTGCGCCACGGTCATGACCCAGGGGTTCTCGTTGGGGTCGAGCAGGATCGGCGTGAGGCCGATCATCGGCGTCTTCGCTTCCTTGCCCACCTGCGCCATCGCTATTGCCGCGGGCACGCCCGATGTGCCCATGAGCACGTCGACCTTCTCGTCCTCGATCAGCTTGCGCGCATTGCGCCCGGCGGTGGTGGGGTCGGAGCCGTCGTCGAGCACGATGAGCTGCACCTTGCGGCCGTTCACCTCGCCCTTGTAGGCCAGCGCGGCCTGCATGCCCTTGGCATAGGGCACGCCCAGCGAGGAGTTCGGCCCCGACAGCGACACGCTCAGGCCGACCTTGAGGTCGGCCGCCAGCGCGCTCGCAACGCCACAGGCGGTCAGCACCGCGGCGAGTGTGCCGCGCGTCAAGGTCTGCATCAGGCTCTTCATGTCGTAGCTCCGGTGAGGATGGTTGTTAGAGGGAACAGGTAACTCAGATGAACAACTGGATGGCCGGCAGCGCGCGTGCCGCGTTGAGCAGGTCGATGCGCTTCTGGCGGATCGACCAGCCGGGGGGTGTGCGAACCAGGTGATGGCGGGCGGTGCCGCTCAACAGGATCTGGTCTTCGCCGCGCGCCTCGACGTAGAGGAACGGCGTGCGCAGCCATGCCTGGCCGCCCTCCTCGCGCTCGATGCGCGAGGGCTGCAGCACATGCTGGCTGTGGCTGGCCGGGTGCTGCGAATGGGCGCGCGGGTTCTTCAGGCGGTCCACGCGCAGCTGCAGCAGCAGCCGGTCTTCGTAGGCCAGCGAGTTGTGCGAGAACGGGTCGGCCTGCGCCGCGCCCAGCAGCGGCACCCAGTAGTGGCCGTCTTCCGCGAAAAGGGCCAGCCACTCGTCGAGCCGGCGCTCGTCGAGCAGGGCCGCTTCATGGGCGACGAAATCGCGCGGGTCCGTCATTGCACGGCCTCCATGCCCGCCGCCATGGACTTCGCCCATGCCCGGAACTGGTTGCGCATCAGCAGTTCGTTCGTGCCGTTGGTGGTGACCGTGGCCTGCTGCGTCTCGGCCGGATCGTGGTTGCGATGCAGGCTCACCCATTCGTTGCCGCCGGCGCGCAGGCCTTGCTGGATGCTCTCGAACAGATGCACGTCGTCATGCGCGACCACCGACATCGGCGAGAACACGAGCCGGTTGTAGCTCATGGCGCGCTCGAACAGCAGTGCCGGCGCACCCGCAGCGCGGAAGCTCCAGGCCTCTATCAGCGTGCGGTTGGCGGCCAGCGGGCGAATCACGCGAATGGCCTGCGGCGAGCCCTTGACCGACAGG
The DNA here is from genome assembly GCF_058809745.1 of Variovorax sp. MPBD4-3. Lineage (NCBI taxonomy): Bacteria > Pseudomonadati > Pseudomonadota > Betaproteobacteria > Burkholderiales > Comamonadaceae > Variovorax > Variovorax sp. MPBD4-3. The sequence continues at coordinate 188,695 of NZ_JBXASW010000003.1, read as the reverse complement.
CTCGGATAGAAGACCGAGTTCTGCGGCGAGCGCTGCAGTATCTCTGCGGCACGCTCCTCGCCGTGCGCGGCGCGCATCGCGGCTTCGTATTCGGGCAGCTGCGCATAGTTGGAGTGGATGCTGAAGTTCACCCCCAGCACGCTGTGGCCGTTGGCGAACACGCGTCCGCCCATCTTGTCGAAGAACTCGTAGCCCGAGCCGAAGGGCAGTATCTGTTCCATCGCCATCGGCTTGGGGTCGGTGGGCGCATGGCCTTCCCACAGCGCCTCGGCCGCCTTGGTGGCCGACTCGTGCGTCGACATCGGGTGCACCGTGTCGTTGATGTTCTCCAGGTACATCTTCCAGTTGCAGTGGACGATGTTGCGCAGCACGCCGCCGCCCACCGTCAGCTTGCCTTCGGGCGAGCGGTCCACCATGTTGTCGATGGCGCCCAGCACCTCGCCGAAATAGTCCTCGAACGAAGGCCCGGTTTCGGACAAGCGCACGAACACGAATTCGCGGTACACCTTCACGTTCTTCACCACCGACAACCCCTGCCCCGACTCGCAGGCCTTGAGCTGCGTGCCCTCGTAGCCGTTCTTCAGCGGCAGCCCGAGCGGCGCGCCGTCGAGCTTGTAGGTCCACGCGTGGTAGGGGCAGCGAAAGAAACGGCCGGTGTTGCCGCACTCGTCCGTCACCAGCTGCGTGCCCTTGTGGGCGCAGCGGTTGTAGAGCACGTGCACGCCGCCATCGGGCTGCCGCACCATGAGCAGCGGCCGGCCCGCGATGTCCTGCGACACGAAGTCGCCGGACTCCGGCACCTGGCTCGCATGGCCGAGAAAGACCCAGGTGTTGGCGAACAGGTGCTCCTGTTCCAGCGCGAAAAGCTCCTCGCTGAGGTACAGGTCGCGGTGCACCCGGTCGTCCCGGACCAGCGCCGCGACAAGATCGGGGCGGTTGCGGTAGGTGGTCATGGCGATGTGCTCGGTGGCGTGGGGGGCTACGGAACCAGCTTCCACTGCCCTTTGGTCATCTGCACGATGACCACGCCGCGCTGGTCGGAGCCATAGCGGTCGTCGGGCTTGAAGGTATAGACGCCGTGCGTGCCCACCAGCTCTTTGGTGCTCACGATGGCATCGCGCAGCGCCGTGCGGTAGGCCGGCGTGCCCGGTTCGCCCTTGGTGCGCGAGGCGGCGTCGGCCAGCAGCAGGTAAGCGTCGTAGGTGTACGACGAGAACGCATCCGTCGGCACCGCGCCATTGACCTTCTGGTAAGCGCTGCGAAAGGCCATCGACACCTTCTTGATCGGGTTGCTGTCGGGCAGCTGGTCGGCCACCAGCACCGGGCCGCTGGGCACCTGCAGCCCCTCGATGGAAGCGCCGCCCACGCGCACGAAGTCCGCGTTGATGAGGCCGTGCGTGCCGTAGATCTTGCCCTTGTAGCCGCGATCGGCCAGCGCGATGTACGGCAGCGCGCCGGGCGTGCCGGAGTTGCCCGCGAACACCGCATCAGGCCGCGCCGCGACGATCTTCAGCACCTGCCCGGCCACCGACGAATCGCTGCGCGCATAGCGCTCGTTGGCCACCACCTTGATGCCGGCCGCGTCCGCGCTCTTCACCAGCGAGTCGTAGGCCAGGTCACCCAGCGCGTCCGAGAAGCCGATGAAGGCCACCGTCTTCACGCCCGACTTCTTCATGCGGTCGACCACGCCCGCGACCATGAGCGGAAAAGGCTGCGACACCGTCACGGTCCACGCGCCCTCGGGGCCGGCGATGGTGACAGGCGTGGGCGAGATCAGCGGCGTGTTCAGTTCTCTGGCCACCGCGGCGATGGCCATGGCGCCGGGCACGCCGGATGTGCCGATGAGCACGTCGACCTTGTCCTCCGTCACCAGCTTGCGCGCATTGCGCCCGGCGGTGGTGGGGTCGGAGGCGTCGTCGAGCACGATCAGCTGCACCTTGCGCCCTGCGATCTCGGGGTGCTCGGCAATCGCTGCGCGAATGCCCTTCTCGTACGGAATGCCGAGCGCCGCGACAGGCCCGGAAAGCGAGCTGATGAAGCCGATCTTCAGGTCCGCCGCCATGGTTTGCGCGGCGGCCAGCGCGAGCGCCGTGGCGCCGAGGATGTGTGTGAGCTTCAGTTTCATGTCAGGGCACCAGCTTCCATTGGCCTTTTTCGAGCTTCACGACGACGCGCGAGCGGTCGTCAGAGCCGTAGCGATCGGTGGGCTTGAAGTTGTAGACCGAGTGCGTGCCCACCAGCTCCTTGGTGCTGACGATGGCGTCACGCAATGCAAGGCGGAACTGCGGCGTGCCGGGCTCGGCCTTGCTGGCCAGCGCACGCTGCGCGGCATCGAGGTAGATCAGCCATGCATCGAAGCTGTAGGCCGAGAAGGTGTCGGTGGGCGGCGCGCCGTTGGCCTTCTGGTAGGCGGTGCGGAAGTCCATCGCGATCTTCTTCATCGGGTTGGCGTCGGGCAACTGCTCGGCCACCACCACCGGGCCCGTGGGCGCCAGCAGGCCTTCGACCGACGGGCCGCCGACGCGGATGAAGTCGGGGTTGATCAGCGAGTGCATGCCGTAGATCTTTCCCTTGTAGCCGCGCTCTGCCAGCGCCAGGTAGGGCAGCGCGCCGGGCGTGCCCGATGCGCCGGTGATCACCGCGTCGGGCCGCAGCGCCACGATCTTCAGCACCTGCCCGGCCACCGACGAATCGCTGCGCGCATAGCGTTCGTTGCTCACCACCTTGATGCCGGCGGCAGGCGCCGACTTCATGAGCGCGTCGTACACCAGGTCGCCCCAGGCGTCGGAGTAGCCGATGTAGGCCACCGTCTTCACGCCGGCCTGCTTCATCTTCTCGACCATCGCGCCCATCATCAGCGGCGCGGGCTGCGGCAGCGTCACCATCCATGCGCCCTCCTCGCCGGCCAGGTCGGCATTGGCGATGGAGATGAGCGGCGTCTTGGTCTCGCGCGCCACGCCGGCGATGGCCAGAGAGCCTGGCGCACCGGCCGTGCCGATGATGACGTCGACCTTGTCTTCCTCGATCAGCTTGCGTGCATTGCGCGCGGCGGTGGACGGGTCGGACGCGTCGTCGAGCTGGATCACCTGCACCTTGCGGCCGCCCACTTCCGACTTGTAGGCGACTGCGGCCTTCATGCCCTTGTCGTACGGAATGCCCAGCGACGACACCGGCCCCGACAGCGAAGTGATGAAACCGACCTTGAGATCGGAGGCCCAGGCGCTCGCGGCGCCCAGCGCGCCGATGCCCACGGCCACGGCCGCGAGTGTGCGAATTCGGTTCATGACTTTCATGGCGATGCTCCAGAGGTGGTTTTGGTTGGACGTGAGGAAAACTGGAAACTCAGAGGGCGAGGCTTCCGACGCTGGTGCCGCCGCACACGTACAGCACCTGCCCGGTGACGAAGCTGTTGTCGGCATCCGCAAAGAAACGCACGGCGCGTGCCACGTCGGCCGACTCGCCCAGGCGCTTGACGGGCACCGAGGCGGCGAGCGCGCGTTCCTTCTCGCTGCCGGCCTCGACCACGTCGTAGAACATGTCGGTGCGGATGGGGCCCGGGGCCACCACGTTCACCGTGATGCCGTCAGCGGCCAGCTCGAGCGCCCATGTGCGCGCCATGCCCAGCATGCCGGCCTTGGTGGCTGAATAGCTGGTGCGCGTGGCAAGGCCCAGCGCGGCGCGCGACGACAGCAGCACGACACGGCCGAAGCGTTGCGCGCGCATCGCGGGCAGCGCACCTTGCACGAGCTGTATCGCACAGCCCAGGTGCAGGTCGACCAGCGCATCGAGGTCATCGAGCTTGACGTCGGGCAGCAGCGCGGCGCGGATGACGCCCGCGTTGTGCACGATGGTGGTCGGTGCGAAGCGCCCCACCAGTTCGCGCACAGCCTCGCCCGTGGCGGCGCGGTCGCTCAGGTCGACCTCGATGCTGTGCAGCTTCGGGTGGTCGATCTCGGCCTTGCGGCGTGCGAGCGACACCACCTCGTAGCCCTGCGCGAGCAGGTCTTCGCAGATCGCCTTGCCGATGCCGGCGCTGCCGCCGGTGACGGCCGCGACCTTGGGTGCGACGTTGGTCATGCCGAAGCTCCCACCAACGCCAGCACACGCAGCGGGCTGCCGCTGCCCTTCTCGATCTTCAGCGGCGGGCAGATCAGCACCGCGCCGGCCGGCGGCAGCAGGTCGAGGTTGCTCAGGCACTGCAGGCCGTAGCGGCCCGCGCCGTGCATGTAGTAGTGGCACGGATAGGGCGGGCGAAGGTGGTAGCCCTGCCCCGCGTCGGTGCCGATGGCCTCCGAGCCGAAGCCCAGCACGTCGCGCTGCTCGACCAGGAAGCGCACGGCGGCGGTGCTCGGGCCCGGTGTGTGCTGGCCCGTCTCGTCGAAGTTCTGATACGCCTCGGGGTCGGTGCGCTTGGACCAGTCGGTGCGCATCAGCACCCACGCGCCCTTGGGGATGCGGCCATGCGCCGCCTCGTAGGCTTCGATGTCTTCCAGCGTCAGCAGGTAGTCGGGGTCGTCCTTCACCTGCGGCGAACAATCGATCACGCAGGCCGGCGCCACGAAGTGCTGCACCGGAATGGTGTCGACCGAGTTGTTCGGCAGGTCGCGCCCGGAGATCCAGTGGATCGGTGCGTCGAAGTGGGTGCCCGTGTGCTCGCCGCAGGAAAAGTTGTTCCAGTACCAGCCCGGGCCGCGCTCGTCGTACTTCGAAACTTCCTCGATACGGAAGGGCCAGCACTGGCCCATCTCGGGCGGCAGCGCGATCTGCGGAAACTCGGGCGTCAGCGTCTGCGTGAGGTCGATCACGCGGATGCGGCCGCTGGCCATGGCAGTCACCAGGCCGCCGAGGATCTCGGCGGTGGACATCAGTTCGGTTGTCGTGGTCATTCGTGTGGCTCCTGTCTCAGCCGCCTGCGGCCAGCTCGCGCTCGAGCACCTTGGGGTTGTCGCGCCAGCGCTCCAGCCACTCCTGCGCCACGTCGCCGGGGTAGACGTCTTCCACGCCGTCGCGCAACGCCTTCACGATGGCGTTGGCCAGCGCGGTGGGTGCGAGCTTGGGCGGCGGCGTGTGCTGGTTCCATTCGTCGTCGATGGGGCCGGGGAACACGTTGATCACGCGGATGCCGGCCGGTCGCATCTCCGCGCGCAGGCACTGCGCCAGCGAATGCGCCGCCGCCTTCGAGGCGCTGAAGGTGCCGTGCGGCGGGAAGTTGCTCAGTGCGTAGATCGACAGCAGGTTGACCCATGCCGTAGCGCCGGTCACGCCATCGGCCGAGCGGCCCTTCAGCGCCGGCCCGAACTCCTGAGCCAGCCGCAGCAGGCCGAAGTAGTTGATGTCCATCTCGGCCCTGGCCACGTCTGTGCCGCGCCGTGCGCCGATGCCGAAGGTGCGGTGCACCTCGGCGTTGTTGATGACGATGTCGACCTTGCCGCCGATGGAGCCCGCAAGCTCGGTCACCTGGCGGCCGTTGGTCAGATCGAGCGGCACCAGCGTGACCTGCGGCAGCGTTGAGATATCGTCCAGCCCCTCGCCCATCTTCTTCCAGGGCTCGGCATGGCCGACCCAGACGATGTCTGCGCCGGCCTTCACCAGCGCGCGCACTAGCGCCTGGCCGGTCTCGGTCTTGCCGTCGGTCACCAGCACCTTGCGGAACTTGGGGTCGCTGGTCATTTCGCGCAGCATCTTGTCGTCGGCCATGTGGGGACTCCCTTCATTCGGAAAACCAATGAGAACGGCCTGGCCCGCGCGGTCGAGCCGGGCGCCTACGCGCACCCTTTGCGGCGCGTCGCCGACCTCGCCATGCAGATGGACCATGAGCGTGGGGCCGGCATCCAGGTGCACCAGGCCCAGCCGCCAGGGCAGCCGCTCGCGAAAGAACAGGTCGTTGCTGTGATGCAGCGTGGTGCTGCCGAGCAGCTCGCCCTCGCCGCTCTGCGCGCGCCAGCGCAGCGCGGCCGAGAGGCACTTGTGGCAGACCTCGCGCGGCGGGTACTGCACCGTGCCGCAGTCATCGCAGGTCTGCAGTTCGAAGCGGCCCTCGGCGGCGGCGGCCGTCAGGCCCAGCGCCACGCGGCCGCGCGCGCCGGGCGGCAGGTTCATCTGCCGGGTGCGCAGAACCGGGTTCTTGCGCGGAGGGCGCATCAGGGGCATGGTCATGCGGGTCTCCCCAGGATCACCGCGCCTGTGCACAGGCAGCGGTCGTAGGTCACCATGCCGAAACCGGCGACGAGGCCCAGTTGTGCATCGGGCACGGCGCGTTGCCCGGCTTGATCGGTCAGTTGCCGAATCGCCTCGACCATGCCGAGGAAGCCGCCCGCAGCGCCTGCCTGACCTGCCGACAGCTGCCCGCCGCTGGTGTTGTTCGGAAAGCTGCCGTCGAAGGTCATGGTGTTGGCCTGCACGAACGCCGGGCCCTCGCCCTTCTCGCAAAAACCCAGGTCTTCGAACTGCATCATCACGATGACGGGGTAGTCGTCGTAGGTCTGCACGAAGTCGAGCTCGGCGGGCTGGATGCCGGCCTGCGCGTACAGGTCGTCGCGGTCCTTGCGCCAGCCGCCCTGCACCATCACCGGGTCTTCGGCATAGGCGTTGTGGCGTTCGATGGCACCGCGGATCAGCACGTGCGCCAGGCCCAGGTCGCGTGCGCGCTCCTCGCTCATCACGAGGAAGGCGTCGGCGCCCGCGCAGGGCATCACGCAGTCGAACAGGTGGATCGGGTCGGAGATGGGCCGGGCCGCCATGTACTCGTCGAGCGTCAGGCCCTTCTTGAACATGGCGTTCGGGTTGCCCAGCGCGTTGGTTCGCTGGTCGACGCAGATGCGGCCGAAGTCTTCACGCTTCGCGCCGTAGGTGCGCATGTAGTTGGCCGTGATGAACGCGAAGATCGAGTTCGGGCCGCCCGAGCCATACGGGTAGCTCGCGTCGCGCGCGAAGTTGCTGAAGCTGCCGAGCGTCTGGCGGAAGGAGTCGACATGGTTGGTGTCGGCGCCCACGCAGGCCACGATGTCGGCATCGCCTGCCTGAACCGCCCGCGCGGCGCGGCGCAGGCACATCACGCCCGAGGCACCACCCGTGGGCACATGGTCGAGCCAGCGCGGCGACATGCCCAGGTGCTGCGTGACGCCCACGGCCGTATCGGGCGCGAGCGAGAAGCTGCTGAGGCACAGGCCGTCGATCTGCTCCTTTGGCACGCCGCTGGCCTTTACCAGCGCCTCGATAGCCTGCCCGATGAACCAGTGCGCTGTGCGCGTGGAATAGCGCACGTAGGGCACGGTGATGGGCACCGCGACCGCGACGCCTTCGTAGGAGAGCCGTCGTTTCGTGGTCATGGCTGCCTCTTCTTCATCGCACGCGTGTCGATGCAATGGCCCTGGCCCGGCAAAGAATGCGCCATCTCGCGCAGCTGGCCGCGCTGGATCTTCTGCGACGGCGTGAGCGGCAACGCGTCGACGAAGGCGACGTAGCCGGGTGCCTTGTAGTAGGCGAGCTGCGCCAGCGCATGCTCGACGATGCTCGCCGCGATCTGCGCGCGCTGCGAGGCATCCAGGTCTTCTCGCACCACGATGCAGGCCAGCACTTCGTCGCCGCGCACCGCGTCGGGCGTGGCGGCCACGGCCGATGCCTTCACCGCCGGGTGCTGGTTGAGCACGCTCTCGACCTCGACGGCGGAGATGTTCTCGCCGCTGCGGCGGATCACGTTCTTCTTGCGGTCGACGAAGAAGAAGTTGCCTTCGGCGTCGCGGCGCACCAGGTCGCCGGTGTGGAACCAGCCGTCGGCCCAGGCTTCGCGCGTGGCCTCCTCGTCCTTCAGGTAGCCGGAGAAGAAATACCGCTTCGGGTCGGTGCCGGCCGAACGCACCAGCAGTTCGCCCGGTGCATCGACGCCGGCTTCGTTGCCATCCTCGCCCACGAGGCGAATTTCGACGAAGTCTTCCTGCCGCCCGAAGCAGCTCGTGCCCACGAGGCGCGGCTCCCGGTTGGCCATGATGCAGGCGGCCGCGCCGGTCTCGGTCATTGCCCAGGCCTCGACCAGCGGGAAGCCGAAGCGCTCCTCGAAAAGCGCGTGGTTCTTGCGGTCCACGCCGGCGCCGAAGCCCCAGCGGATCGCATGGTCGCGGTCGGCAGGCGACTGCGGCGCCGAGAGCAGCATGGCCGGCATCACGCCCAGGTAATGCACGATGGTCGCGCCGCTTTCCTTCGCGCTGGCCAGCCAGGTCTTCGGGTGGAAGCGGTCGAGCTGCACCAGGCAACCGCCGGCGACCAGCACCACCATGGTGGAGAAGGCCATCGCGTTCATGTGGTTCAGCGGCAGCGGCGTGATGACGCGCTCCGCGTCGGGCCGGATGCTGCACACGCCGTCGAGCGCCGCGTACCACTCGCCAGCGCGCAGGAAGTAGGCGTTGCTCAGGATGCAGCCCTTGGGGCGGCCCGTGGTGCCTGATGTGTAGAGCAGGCCGCATTCGGTGTCTGTGCCGATGGGCTCATGGGCGCGCGGTGCGGCGGTCTTCGCCGGCGGCACCGCGTCTTCGGGGCCCATCGTCTCGAATTCGACACCCGCCTGCGCCGCCGCTGCACGCAGGTCGGCGGCCCGGCCCGGCAGCGTCACGGCCAGGCCGATCTCGCTGTGGCCGATCAGGTAGACCAGCTCGGCCGAGCGCATCTCGGCGTTGATGGGCACCACGCTCGCGCCCAGTGCGTTCAGCGCGAGCCAGTGGAAGATGAAGGCCGGCCGGTTTTCCAGCAGCAGGCCGACGCGGTGGCCGTGTCCATAGCCGGCTTGCGCATAGGCCGCGCGCAGGCGCTCGATCTGCGTGGCAGCCTCACCCCAGCGGATGGCGCCCGCGTCGATGCCGTAGGCGGCGGCAGTCACCGATTCGGTGAACAGGAACTCGGCCTGCGGCGTGCGCGCCGCGGTAGCCGCGAAGACTTGATGGACGGTGGCGTGTGGCATCGCTTTCGTCCCTGTCAGATGAAGAGCTGCACGGCCGGCAGCGCCGCGTCGCAGTTGAGCAGGTTCACGCGCTTGAGCGTCATGCGCAATGCCCCGTCCTGCACCGTGAGGTGATGGAAAAAGGTGCCGACGTAGAACTGCAGCTCGTCGCCCTGCGATTCGGTGTAGTGGAATCCGGTACGCACCACGTAGCGATTGGCTTCAGCATCGAACTGCTCGACCACCGGCACCTGCAGCAAGTGGTGGCAGCGGCTCGGCGGCTGCTGCGAGAAAGCACGCGGGCTCTTCAGGCGCTCGATGCGCAGGTCGCGAAGCAGCTTGTCTTCGTAGAGATGCGATGTGTGGTTGAGCCCGTCTTCCTGGTCTGGCACGAGCGGCACCCAGTAGAAGGCGTCATCGGTGAAGAGCGCATTCCATGTTTCGTAGCGGCGCGTGTCGAGCAGGTGCGCTTCGTTCACGACGAAGTCGATCAGGTCCTGGCGGGTGACTTCGATGCCGGCCATCACATGGTCTCCGTCATGCGCTGGACCCAGCTTCGGTACTGGTTGCGCATCGGCAGCTCGTTGGTGCCGCCCGTGGTGATCTCGCCGCCCTTCAGCTCCGAGGGGTCGTAGTCGCGGTGCAGGCTCACCCACTCGTTGCCGCTCGCATGCAGCCCCGCCTGCATGCCGCGGTAGGCCTGCAGGTCGTCATGGCCCACAACCGAGAACGGCGAGTTGATGAGCCGGTTGTACATGGTGGTGCGCTGCAGCAGTTCGGGCGGCGCGCCCTTGAGGCGGAAGGTCCAGCTCTCGATCAGCGTCTTGTCGGCGGAGATCGGCTTCACCACGCGGATCGCCTGGATCGCGCCCTTGATCGTCAGGTTCGGGTAGTACACCGTGTTGTGCCGCGCCATGCCCAGGATCTGCGCCGTCTTCTCCTCGCCGTAGCGGGCCTTCATGGCGTCGTCGTACGCGGGGATCGCCTTGTACTTGCTGTGGATGCTGAAGTGCACACCCGTGAAGCTGTGGCCGTTGTCGTAGGTGCGGATGCCCATGTCCTCGAAGAACTTGTAGTCGGACATGAAAGGCGCGAACTGCTCCACCGCCATGGGCTTGGGCTCGTCTTCCGGCTTGTCGGCCCACATGCGCTTGGCGGTGCCGGCCGAAGACTCGTGCGCCACCATGGGGTGCATGGTGTCGTTGAGGTTCTCGACGAACATCTTCCAGTTGCACTGGTGCATGAAGCGCAGGCAACCGCCCGCGATCTCGAGCTCGCCTTCGGGCGAGCGGTCGGCCATGTTGTCGATGGAGCTCAGCGAGTCGCCGAAGTATTCGTCGAAGCCGGGGCCGGCGTCGTTGATCTTCACGAAGATGAAGCCGCGGTGGCTGCGCACATGCTTCACCGTGGTGAGGCCCTTGCCCGATTCGCATTCGTGCAGCTGGGTGTTCTCGTAGCCGGTCTTCAGCGGAATCGCCAGCGGCGCGCCGTCCGTCTTGAAGGTCCAGGCGTGGTAAGGGCAGCGGAAGAACTTGCCGGTGTTGCCGCACGCGCCGTTCACGAGCCGCGAACCCTTGTGGGCGCAGCGGTTCATCATCACGCGCACGCTGCCGTCGGAGTGCCGCACCACGATCAGCGGGCGCCCAGCGATCTCGTTGCTGATCCAGTCGCCGGGCTTGGGCAGCTGGCTTTCATGGCCGACGTAGTTCCAGGTGTTGGCGAAGAAGTGTTCCTGCTCCAGCTCGAACAGCTCCTGGCTGGTGTACAGGTCGCGGTGCACCCGGTCGTGCTGCACCAGCGCGCGAACGGCATCGGGGTTGTCTCGGTACGAGGTCATGGTTCTTCAGGCTCCTGGCTTCAGATGTCCAGCACCAGCCGCGCACCCTTGGCGCGCGAGATGCAGATCTGCATGACGTTGCCTTCCGCCTTCTCGCGGGCAGTGAGCACGTAGTCGCGGTGTTCGATCTCGCCTTCGAGCACGGGCACGGCGCATACGCCGCATTCGCCGCGCTTGCAGTCGAACATCGGGTCGCAGCCGTGCTCGATCAGGCAGTCGAGGATGCTCTGGTCGGCCGGCACGGTGAAACGCTGGCCCGACTGGGCGAGCTCCACCTCGAAGGGCTGGTCGCCTTCTTCCGCGACCGGCTCGGTGAACAGCTCGAAATGCACGCGGTCGTGTTCCCAGCCGCGCGCCTGGGTGCGCTCGAGCACCGCGTCGAGCATGACCTTGGGGCCGCAGACGTAGAGGCGGTCGCCGGCGGGAACGCCGTCGAGCATTGCATCGATGCCGAGCGGCGCGCCGGCCTCTGCATCGGCGTGCACGTGCAGATCGTCGCCCAGCAGCGCCTGGAGTTCAGGCAGGAAGGCCATCAGGTCGCGGCTGCGGCCGGCGTAGTGCATGCGCACGGCCGCACCTTCCGCACGGCGGCGGGCGGCCATGGTGGCGAGCGGCGTCACGCCGATGCCCCCGGCTACCAGCACGGTGCCACCGGGGCCGGTGTGCAGCGGGAAGTCGTTCTTGGGCGCCTCGATGGCGAGTGTGTCGCCCTCTTTCAGCTGCTCGTGCATGAAGCGCGAGCCGCCCCGGCCTTCGGCTTCCTTGCGCACGGCGATCACGTACTCCGCCGGGGCATTGGTGGCGTTGCGCGCCGTATCGAAGTTGATGAGCGAGTAGTGACGCCAGTCGGCCTTGCCGTCGGGCAGCGACACCTGCACGCGGATGTGGGCACCGGCCGAGAAGCCGGGCAGCGCGCGGCCGTCTTCGGCGCGCAGGCGCAGCATGCGGATCAGCGGATTCAACGCCCGCGCCTCGACGACGCGCAGTGAAAGGGTGGCTGAGGGTGCGGTCATCTTCGTTGTCTCTTCAGGCCAGCGCGTGCTGCGCCAGCGCGGCCTGCAGCTTGTGGCCGTGTTCGTCGGCCAGCGCCGCGTCGCGCAGTTCGCGCAGCGTGGCCGGCGCCAGCGCGGTGCCGGCGCGCTCCACGGCGCGCATCACGGTGTCGTAGTTGCGGATGCCGCGTTCGTGCGTGTCGCTGTAGCCCTTGACCAGGCGCTGGCACTGGGCCAGCTCCACGGCCAGTTCGGGGTTGCGCTGCGCGGTCGCGGCGATGCGCTGCAGCCATTCCTCGATGCGGCGGTTTTCCTCGGCATAGCGCATGGTCGAGAGGCGCCAGTGCTTGCACGCCGCCACCATGCGCAACATGAGATAGCCGCGCAGCGAGCTGGTCTGGATCACGCGGCCATGCTGCGTGAAGCGCTCCACCAGCTTCTTCGGCGTGGTCGAATTCATGAGCCAGCGGCCGATGCCACCGGGCAGCGTCTCGCAGATCTCCTGCAGGCGCGGGTGCATGTATTCGTTGATGGCGAGCACCTGGCCGGGCTGGACGCGGGCCTCGCCGCGCACGCGCTCGAAGCGGGTGGCACGGGTCTTCAGCGCTGCGACGCGGGCGGTGTCTTCGTAGGACATCCAGAGCGCGAGGTGGCGCGCGGTTTCGCGCAGCAGGCGATGCTCATCGTTGCTTGGCAGCGCGGCAACGGCTGCCATGCGGTCCAGGTACAGGCCGGCGTAGGCGGGGTCCTGGTAATCGATGAGGCGGCGCACGCCTTCGAGCAGGAAGTCTTGCGCCTGCACCGGAAAGTCGCGTTGCACTCGCTCGACCAATGCCCGAACGGCCGGGTGGCGCGGCTGCGGCGCCGGTGCGGTGACCGGCGCTTCCTTCGCAGGCTCGCCGTCGTCACCGCCCTGTGCGCGAGCGAACGCTGCGCCAAAGGCCTTGAGGCTGGGCTTCACACCCACGCCGCCACGTTCGATGGTCGCCTCGAACTGCGCGCGGCTGAACGGCAGCACGCCCGAACCCGCAAGCGCGCCGAACAGCACCGCGCTGATCACGCTGCCCGAAGCCTCGGCCGCCTGCGCCATGTCGAAGCGGATGAAGCGCTTGGCGGCCTTGGCGGTGTGCGCGAGAAGCTGGTCGCTGTCGACGCGGCCATCGCCAAGTGCGCTCTTCTCGGCGATGGAGAACACGCGGTGCGTCGAAGCGATCAACGTGGTGCGGTCGCGCGTGACCAGGCCGCGCTGCACGGCGCGCCCGGCTTCCATAAGTTCGGACGCCAGCACCACGTCGACGTCGCCGGGCAGCGGCATCAGCGCCAGAATCGGCAAGCCACCATCGGCCTCGGCCTGCGCCGTCGGGTACAGCTCCACGTAGTAGATGGTCGCGCCGGTGCGCTGGGCCACGCCCGGCACCGATGTGGTCTGGGCGACGTAGCCGTTGGCCTCGCCCATGTCGACGATCCAGTCGGCCAGCACGCCGCCGCCCTCACCGCCCATGGCGAGGATCGCAATTTTGATAGGTTGTACAGTGCTCATCATCGCGTCAGAAGGCATAGGCTTCACGGCGACGCGCTTCGCCGCGCTGCAGCCAGCCGATGACGGCGGCACGCACGCGCTCGCGCAGCATGTCCCAGCGGCTGGGGTTGCTCACGATCTGCGCCTTGTAGAACGACGGGCACAGCACCGCCGCATGCGAGACCTCGCCGCACACGCCGCAGCCCACGCAGCTGTCGAGCACGGTCGCGACCGGGTCGGTGCGCAGGGGATCGGGGTTGGGCTTGATCGACAGCGACGGGCAGCCCGACAGGCGGATGCACGAGTGGTCGCCGGTGCAGGTGTCGGAGTCGACGCCGAACTTCTCGCGCACCATGCGCTTGCCGTCGGCGATGGCCTTGCGCACCAGCGGCTTCTCGCGGCGCTGCTTGTTCAGCATGCATTCCGACTGGGCGATCAGGACCTTGGGGCCCTTCTTCGTCGTGGTGAGCGCTTCTTTCAGCGCATCGCGCATGCCCGCCACGTCGTAGGTGCGGCGCAGCGTCCTGACCCATTCGACGCCCACGCCGCGCACGGCACGCTCGATCTCGTGGCCGGTGCTGCGCGTCTTGTTGACGGCGTGCGACGACAGGATGTCCTGCCCGCCCGTGGCCGAGGTGTAGTTGTTGTCGACGACGATGGTGAGGTTGTCGCTCTTGTTGAAGACCGCGTTGGCCACGCCGCTGGTGAGGCCGTTGTGCCAGAAGCCGCCGTCGCCCATCATCGAGATCGCGCGCTTGCCGGCCGGCGCATTGAGCGCCGCCGCACCCGCGCCACCCAGGCCGTAGCCCATGGTGGTGTTGCCGATGTTGAAGGGCGGCAGGATGGAGAACAGGTGGCAGCCGATGTCGGCGCTCACGTGGTGCGCGCCGAGTTCGCGCTCCACCAGCTTCATCGCGCTGAAGATCGGACGTTCAGGGCAGCCGGTGCAGAAGCCCGGGGGGCGGGCATGCACCACCTCGCCGAGCGCGGTCGATGGCTGCACGGGCTCGGGCGCGGCATCGACACCGACCGCGGCCACTTCTTTCAGCGGAATCACCTTGCGCACCGGTGCGGGCACCGGCAGCGGCGCCAGGCGGCCGTAGCGTTCGCAGAAGCTGCGCGCGCCCTTGAGCAATTCGGCGGCGGTGTATTCGCCAGCCACCGGCAGCATGTCCTTGCCGTGCAGCGTGGTGTGAGAACCGGCCTGGCGCAGGATGGTCGCGAGGTTCTGCTCGACGAAGTTGGGCTGCCCCTCTTCCACGATCATCACCGCGCGCTTGCCCTTGCAGAAGCGGATCACCTCGCTCTCGATGACGGGGTAGGCCACGTTCATCACGTAGAGCGGCACCTGCGTGTTGCCGTAGACATCGGCCAGGCCCAGCCGCTCCAGCGCGCGCAGCAGCGTGTTGTAGCTGCCGCCCTGCACGATGATGCCGATGTCGTCGGCGTCTTCCGAGAAGAACTCGTTGAGCTTTCGCTCCTCGATGAAACGCACGGCGGCGGGCCAGCGGTCCTTCACCTTCTCCTGCTCGTGCACGAAGCTCGCAGGCGGCAGCACGATGCGGCCGACGTCGCGCTGCGGATTCTCGAGCGCGTCTTTCAGCGTGAACTTCGCGCGCTTGTTGTCGCCAGCCACGAAGTGCCCGTGCACATGGCAGGCACGGATGCGCAGCTGGAGCATCACGGGCGTGTTGCTGGCCTCCGAGAGATCGAAGCCCTGCTTCACCGCATCGACGATGCTCGGCAGGTTGGGGCGCGGATCGAGCAGCCAGATCTGCGACTTCATCGCGAAGGCATGGCTGCGCTCCTGCATGATCGACGAGCCTTCGCCGTAGTCCTCGCCCACGATGATGAGCGCGCCGCCGGTCACGCCGCCCGAGGCGAGGTTGGCCAGCGCATCGGAGGCGACGTTGGTGCCGACGGTCGCCTTGAAGGTGACGGCGCCGCGCAGCGGGTAGTTGACGGAGGCGGCCAGCGTGGCGGCGGCAGTGGCTTCGCTCGCGCTGTTCTCGAAGCGGATGCCGTGGTCGGCCAGGATGTCCTGCGCGTCGGCCAGCACGTCCATGAGATGAGAGATCGGCGCGCCCTGGTAGCCCGCCACATAGGAAACCCCGGATTCGAGCAGGGCCTTGGTGACGGCCAGAATGCCCTCTCCACGGAACACCTCTCCGCCAGAAAGCCGCAGCTTCTTGACTTCTTCGACGAACGAACGCTCAGCCATGTGGGTCCTTGTTCTCTATCGTGGGAGGATGGGCATCAGTTGCCACATCACGCTTTCTATAATGTTGACAAATGAATGTATCCACAATCATGAATTACCCTAGACATGCAAGCCGCGTGCCCGCGGCGACCGTGAGGTGCCTTCATGGCTGAAGAACAACCCATCGAGTCCCACCGCTTCGTCGACGACTACCTGCCCGCGCTGCTGGCGCAGGCCAGCCAGCTGATTTCGTCGGAGTTCCACGAGGTGGCGCGGCAGCAGGGCTTCTCCGTGTCCGAGTGGCGCGTGATGGCGTCTCTTGCAGGCAGCGAGCCGGTCAGCATCGGCCAGCTCGCACAGGTGACCGTCACCAAGCAGCCCACGGTGACGCGGCTGCTGGACCGCATGGAATCGCGCGGACAGGTCGAGCGCCTGCCCCATGAAAGTGATCGCCGCATCACGCTGGTGCGCATCACGCGCAAGGGGCTGAAGGCGGTCGAGCACCTGATGGAACTGGCGCGCGAGCACGAGCGGCGCGTGCTGGAGCCCTTCGGCCTGCGCCGTGCCGAGGAACTCAAGCAGACGCTGCGGCAGATGATCGAGCTGCACGTGCACGTGCCGGTCGAAGGGCCAGAGGAAGACTGAAGGATCGAGGCGCGCGTTTTCAGCGGCTCAGAGGCAAGGCACGAGAACAGCCCGCCCGCGGTGGCCTCGCTGCACGATCCAGTCGAGCGCGAGGGCCGCGTCCGCCAGCACGAACGGCTGCACGTCGAGACGCAGGCGGCCATCGGCAAGCCTTGCCAACAGTTCGGGCGCGGCGGCGCGGCCCGCTGCTTCACGCCGGAACATGTTCAGGGGCAACAACGCAACATCGCGCTGCAGGAAGTGAGCGATATCCAGTTGCAGCGTCGGGCCGGCGGTGTAGCCGACCAGCACGGCGCGCCCGCCCGGCCGCACGCACGGCAGGACTTGGGCGAGGACATCGCCGCCGACGGTGTCGACCAGCAGATCAGCGCTGGCTACAGGGGGCGGCTCGGCACCCGGCATCACGGCGGTGACCGTGCAGCCTGCCTCGCGCGCAAGCTGCACCACGAGCGACCCCACGGCGCCGCTTGCGCCTGTCACCAGCACCTGCTCTCCGGTTTGCAGCCTGGCGACGTCATTCAATGCCACCCAGGCCGAAGTCGTCGGCGAGAAGAACGCCGCGCCCAGCGTCATCGGCACTTCGTCCGGCAACGGCCCGAGCGCTTCGTCGGGCGCGTCGATGCATTCGCACCAGGTGCCGTCGAAGAGCGTGCCCAGGCCGCTGCCGCGCAGCCATACGCGCTGGCCGACCTGGTAGCACCCGCTCGCGACGACGATGCCCGCCGCCTCCACACCGGGCGTGTACGGCAAGGGCGGATGCCGCAGGAAGCTGCCACGCCATACGGTCCGGTCGATGTGGCCGACCGTGGCGGCCTCCATCTGCACGAGGGTGCGACCGGGCCTCGCGACAGGGTCGGCCACTTCTTCCAGCACCGGTGCTGCGTCGAAACCGTGGATGCGAACAGCCTTCATGGCAGGGTAGAAAGAAATTCGAGCACCGTGCGCGCGAAGGCCTCGGGCATCTGGTCGGGCAGCGGCACCATGCCGCCTTCGATATCGACGATGCGGGCCTGCGGCAGATGGTGCTGCAGTTCAGCCGCATGCGGCGCGGCAAAGGGATCGTGGGTGGCGCGCACGATCAGCGTGGGCTGCGCGATGCGGCCGATGCGGTCTTCCATGCGGTAAGAAGCCACGGCACGGTGGCCCTCTTCGACACGATGGCCGACCTTCAATGCATCGAGCACGAAGGCCTCGAGCAGATCGGGCCGACCTGCCGGATAGAAACCCTGGCGCTTCTGCCACAGCGCAGCGAGATGGGTGCCGTCCTCGCTGGGAGCGACTTCGTCGATGGGCGGGCGTTGTGCGCGCGCACGCCGGAACGGCTCGTCGGTATAGGGCGTCGAAGACAACACGAGGCTGCGAACCCGGTCGGGGAACGCCGCGGCAAGCTCCACAGCCACGACCCCGCCCGTGTGATGGCCGACCACGTCGGCCTGCGCGATGCCCAGTTCATCGAGCAATTCGCAGGCGACGCGCGCCCATTGCTCGATGCTCGCGGGCACGCCGCCATCGGAGGAATCGCCGAAGCCTGCCGTGTCCATCGCAATGGCGAGCCGATGCGCGCCCACCAGCGGCAGCACCGCGCGGTACTCGGCCCAGCTGCGTGGCGACTGGTGCAGCAACAGCACCGCGCGCGCATCGCGTTCTCCGCATGCCGCATAGTGCACCTGCCCCACCGACAGGTCGACGAAGGCGCGGCGGATGGCGGTCATGACAGCGTCTCGTCGGCAGGTGCGCGCCACAGGCCCGCATGCCGCAGTTCGCCCAGCGTGCGCGACAGCACGTCGCGACGGTAGGCGCCGATGTCGCGGCCTTCGTAGTCGTAGAAGCCGCTGCCGCTCTTCAGCCCCAGCCGCCCCTCTTCGACCATGCGGCCGACGATGGCCGGTGCGGTGTAGCGGCCCTTGTCGAGCGAGGCCGACATCTCGCGGCTCGCGTGGTGCAGGATGTCGCAGCCACCGAAGTCGATGAACTCGACCACGCCAAGCGCGGCGAAGCGCAGCCCCAGGCCGTAGCGCGTGGCCTTGTCGATCTCTTCGGCCGTGGCAGCGCCCTCTTCGATCATGCGTGCGGCCTCGTTCATCACCAGGGCCTGCAGGCGCGGCACGATGTAGCCCGGCGACGCACCGCAGACCACGGGCAGCTTGCCGATCTGCTCCATCAGCGCCTTGGTGCGCGCGAGCACGCCCGCATCGGTGCCGGGGTGGCAACTCAGCTCCACCACCGGGATGACATAGGCCGGATTCAGCCAGTGCATGTTGAGGAAGCGCTCTGGCAGCCGCACGAACGCGGCCAGCTGCGTCACGAGGATGCTGCTGGTGGTCGAGGTGAGGATGGCATCGTCGCGGCAATGCCGGTTGATGTGCTCGAAGGCCTCGCGCTTGGCCTGCATGGTCTCGGGCACGCCCTCGAACACGAGTTCGGCAGCGGCAAGCGCGCGCGGGGCCGACGCGGCGTCGACGAAATCCACGCGGGCGGCAATGCGCTCGATCTGCGAAGCGTCGATCACACCGAGCTGCGCCAGGCCCGAGAGGCTGGCCTCGATCTCGGCCTTGGCTTCGTCGCGCAGGCGCTGCCAGGCCTCGTCGCTGCGCTGGCGCAGGTCGATCAGCGAGATGCGGTGGCCGGCATAGGCGAACGCGATCGCGATGCCGCGCCCCATGCGGCCGGCGCCGACGGCGGCGAACCGGGGCGGCGAGGCGTCATTCGCCATCGTGCAGCCTCTGCCTGAGCTGCGTCGCGCTCAGGCCGGCAAGGCCCAGGCTCTCGAAGGTGCGCGGGCCTTGTCGCAGGTCGCGGCCCAGGAAGCCGCCGACGATGGCCAGCAGCCCGTGCGCAATCGGCGCATCGACACCCGCGTGCCGCGCTGCCGACGCCAGGAAGGCCAGGCCGAGTTCGGTGTCTTCCGTGATGTAGCGGTGCGTGTGCAGGTCGATGTTCTCGCGCCAGTCGCCCGATTTGACCAGTTGCTTGTGCGCATCGCCGTACATCCAGCGGTCGTTGTCGTAGTGGTCGGCCAGCGGATAGTGCGGCGCGCCCTGCCCGAAGGCTTCGCGCACGGCGATGCGCTCCTGGTCGAGCCGGTCGGTCACGTCGCGCACCGCGCGCTGCGTGCCTTCGTTGTGGATGTCCCAGCGCTCGAAGTGCTGCAGCGGCGCGGCGTTCATCACCATCAGCGGGGGATGGATGACGGGGCCGGCGTTCATGAGCGCGCCCGAGAGCGCGTCGCCGCAGCCGTGCACCGACGGGTAGGCGCGGCGGATCACCTCGATGGCCTGCGCCTCCTTGCGGGCCGGATAAACGCCCGTGGGCAGGCGGATCGCGCGGATGGTGACGTTGACCTCGCGCTCGCCATGCTTGCGCGCGAGGTACGGCAAGGTGCCGGTCTCGGCCCAAGCGACGTCGGCACGGCTGCCGGCTTCCTTCACCGTCCTGGCCATCACGTAGCTGCCGAAGGTGCCCGGCGGCAGGAACACCACCTGCCCGTTGACCAGGTGCGGGGCCATCGCGAGCGCGATGTCGTGCTGGGCGATGGCGGGCGTGGGGATGACGATGAGCTCGGCGTCCTTCAGCGCCGCGCCGATGTCGGCCGTGGCGAGCGCGACCGGTACTTCGCGTGCGCCTTCGGCATCTTTCAGCGTGATCGCTCCGGCGCGCAACACGGGTTCCAGCGCCGCGGCATCGCGGCGCCACAGGCGCACCTCGTGGCCTGTTTCAGACAGGTCGGCGGCGGCCGCATAGGCACCGTGACCACCCCCAAGAATCGCAATTTTCATGTCGAAAGTCGAAAAGCAGGTGTCGATGAACCGGCGGCCGCAGGACGGACCCGGGGAAGCAATGCGCTATTACATTACTTTTCATCGATTCAGGTGTCAATCAAATTCGACGACACCGGGCTGCTCGGAAACCCGAAATGAAAAAGCCCGCGTTCGTGAGAAGCGCGGGCTTTTGGGGCGAAACAGCCGTCAGGCCGCTCGGCAAGCGGGATCAGCGGGTGGGCTTGAACGCACGCTTTTGCGCGTCGCGGGGCACGAACACCTTGCCCGGGCCGCCGTGGCCGGCGCCGTTGCCGCGGGGCGCAAAGCCCTCGCGAGGCGCGAAACCTTCGCGGGGAGCGAAGTCGCCACGGCCACCGCCGTTGCCGCCGCGCGGAGTGCTGTCGCCCCAGCCCGGCTTGCGGCCATAGCCGCCGCCGTTGCCTTCGTCACGGCCGCCGCCGAAACCGGCATTCTGACCGCCGAAGCCGCCAGTACGCGGGCCCGGAGCGCGCGAACCGCGGTCGTTGAAGCCGCTGGCGCCGGCGTAGTTGCTGTTGCCGCCGCCGAAGCCGCCGGCATTGCCACCGCGATGGCCGCCACCGCCGCCACCGAACTTGCGGTCGCGCGAATGGTTGTCACGGCCGCGGCCGCCGAAGTCGCCTTGCGGGCGGGATTGCGGCATGCGCTGTTGCGGCTCCATGCCCGGCACCACTTCCGCCTTGAACTGCTGGCGGCTGTATTGCTCGATGTCCATGATCTTGCGGCGATCGCGGAACTCGGCAAACGTGATGGCCAGGCCATCGCGGCCGGCACGGCCGGTACGGCCGATACGGTGGGTGTAGTCCTCGGCCTTCATCGGCAGGCCGAAGTTGAAGACGTGGGTGATGGTCGGCACGTCGATGCCGCGGGCGGCGACGTCGGTCGCCACCAGGATCTGGACCTGGCCCTGGCGCAGCGCCATCAGGCGGCGGTTGCGCAGACCCTGGCTCAGGGCACCGTGCAGCGCCACGGCGCTGAAGCCTTCTTGCTGTAGGTCGTTGGCGAGGCCGTCGCATTCGACCTGCGTGCTCGCGAACACGATGGCCTGGTTGATGCTGGTGTCACGCAGCCAGTGGTCGAGCAGCTTGCGCTTGTGCTGGGCGTTGTCGGCCCAGAACAGCACCTGCTTGATGTTGGCGTGCTTTTCCTGCGGGCTGTCGATGGTCACGCGCTGCGGCTCGCGCATCACGCGGGTGGCCAGCTGCTGGATGCGCGGCGCGAAGGTGGCGCTGAACATCATGGTCTGCTGGCGCTCGATGGTGAGCTGGTTGACTTCCGCCAGGTCGTCGGCGAAGCCGAGGTCGAGCATGCGGTCGGCTTCGTCGACCACCAGGAACTTGACCTGGTCGAGCTTGATCTGCATCGAGCGCTGCAGGTCGAGCAGGCGGCCCGGCGTGGCGACGACGAGGTCGGCGTTCTGCAGGCGGGCGATCTGGAGCTGGTAGGGCATGCCACCCACCACGTTGGCGATGCGCAGGCCGCGGCAGTGGCGAACCAGTTCGATGGCGTCATGCGCGACCTGCTGCGCGAGTTCGCGCGTCGGGCACAGGATGAGGGCGCCGGGGGTGGCGGCCTTGAAATGACGGGCGTTGGTCGGGTCCTTGCGCTTCGGCTTCTTCGGCACGGTTTCGCCGCGGGCGACGGCTTCGGCGGCCAGGCGCTGGAATTCGGCCTTGGCTTCGGCTTCGGCTTCGGCCTGGCGCTTGATCAGCGTGTGCAGCACGGGCAGCAGGAAGGCGGCGGTCTTGCCCGAGCCGGTCTGGCTGGACACCATCAGGTCGACGAAGCGTGCCGATTGGGCGGTGCCTGCCTGCTCGCCCATGGCGATCGGAATGACCTTTTCCTGGACGGTGGTGGGCTGGGTGAAGCCCATGTCGGCCACGGCGGCGATCAGCTCGGGCGCGAGGCCCAGCTTGATGAAGCCGTTGGGCTTGGCGGGCTCTTCGGCCACGGCCGCTTCGGGGGCGGCGGCGTCGAGCGCCTCGAGGATGGGAGCCTCGGAAACAGTGTCCACGGCAGCGGTGAACTCGTTGTGGGTAGCGGATTGCACAGGCGCGAATTCGCCCTGCGCTTCAAAAGCGTCGGTCATGTATGTCAATCTCAAACGCGAGCGCTGCCGTAGGCGGCGCCCCGTTGGTGGTTAAAAACATCAACCATCCAACGACATTCAGCTTCAGGCTTTCGCCTGGGGCTGCGGCCCTTTTTGATCAGCGGATGCGATCGGGCGCGGTGTGCAAGATAGGGAGATGCAAGAGACGCTGGCCGGGCCTGGAACACATGGCCTGATCAGCGAAGCCCGCAATTATGGCACGAATCCGGGTTTTTACCTAATCAGGATCAATCCGCAAGACGAAGGAAGGTTTCGCGGTAGTGCGCGAGTTCCTCGATGGACTCGTGCACGTCGGCCAGGGCGGTGTGCGCCTGCTGCTTCTTGAAGCTGCTGTAGGCCGTGGGCTTCCAGCGCTTGGCCAACTCCTTCAGCGTGCTGACGTCGAGGTTGCGGTAGTGGAAATACGCCTCGAGCTTGGGCATGTACTTGACCAGGAAGCGCCGGTCCTGGCCGATGGTGTTGCCGCACATGGGCGAGCCGCTGCGCGGGATGTACCTGGCGATGAATTCCAGCAACTGCTGCTCGGCGGCGGCTTCGTCGAGCGTCGAGGCCTTGACCTTGTCGATCAGGCCGCTGCGGCCATGGGTGCCCTTGTTCCAGGCATCCATGCCGTCGAGCACGGCGTCGCTCTGGTGGATGACGAGCACGGGGCCGTCGATGCGGGGCGTGAGGTCGGGGCCGGTAACGACCACCGCGATTTCGAGCAGGCGCTCTTTCTCGGGGTCGAGGCCGCTCATTTCACAGTCGAGCCAGACCAGGTTCTGGTCGCTTTTCTTGAGGGTGGGCACTGCGGCCTGGGGCGTCGGGTCAAGGGATTCGGGCATCGCAGGATTGTCGTCGAAGGTCTGCGCCCCAAGATAGCGAGGGCTAAACTCGCCGCTCCTATGTCCTATTCGCTCATCTTCACCATTGCTTTCGCGGTCGCGCTGGTTGCGGGGCTGCTCGTGAAGTTCTGGCTCGCCTCCCGACAGGTGCGCCATGTGGCGCAGCATCGCGGCACCGTGCCGGCCGCTTTCGCGCAAACCATCACCCTCGCCGCCCACCAGAAGGCGGCCGACTACACCATCGCCAAGGCGCGCTTCGGCTTGATCGAAATGGCCTGGGGCACCGCGCTGCTGCTCGGCTGGACGCTGCTCGGCGGGCTCGACGTGCTCAACAAGCTGCTGCTGGCATGGATCGGCGGCGGCATGGTGCAGCAGCTCGCGCTGCTGGCGGCATTCGCGGCCATCGGCGGGCTGCTGGAACTGCCTTTCACGCTCTGGCAGACCTTCCGGCTCGAAGAGCGCTTCGGCTTCAACAAGATGACCTGGAAGCTCTGGCTGGCCGACACGGTCAAGTCGACGCTGCTGGGCGCGGTGATCGGGCTGCCCATTGCGGCGCTCATTCTGTGGCTCATGGGTGCCGCGGGCCAGTTGTGGTGGCTCTGGGCCTGGGGTGCCTGGATGGGCTTCAACCTGCTGCTGATGCTGATCTATCCGACCTTCATCGCACCGCTGTTCAACAAGTTCAAGCCGCTCGACGACCCCACGCTGAAAGCACGCGTCACCGCCCTCATGAAGCGCTGCGGCTTTGCCGCCAAGGGCCTGTTCGTGATGGACGGCAGCACGCGCAGCGCGCATGCCAACGCCTACTTCACAGGCTTCGGCGCCAGCAAGCGCGTGGTGTTCTACGACACGCTGCTGCGCCAGCTCAACGCGAGCGAGGTCGAAGCCGTGCTCGCGCACGAGCTCGGCCACTTCAAGCATCGCCATATCGTGAAGCGCCTGATCGCCATGTTCGCGCTGAGCCTGGCCGGCTTCGCGCTGCTGGGCTGGGTGTCGACGCAGGTCTGGTTCTACACCGGCCTGGGCGTGCAGCCCAACATGGCCGCGCCGAACAGCGCACTCGCGCTGCTGCTCTTCATGCTTGCGGTGCCGGTGTTCGGCTTCTTCGTGGCGCCGCTGCCAGCGCGCCTGTCACGCAAGCACGAGTTCGAGGCTGACGCCTACGCGGTGGCGCAGACCAGCGGCGCCCACCTGTCGGCCGCGCTGCTCAAGCTCTACCAGGACAACGCATCGACGCTCACGCCCGACCCGGTGTTCGTTAGCTTCTACTACTCGCACCCGCCGGCCTCGGAGCGCCTTGCGCGCATGACGGCCGCCTGACCGCCCCCATCACATCATTCAGAAGAAGCCTCCCATGAGCAGCATGTTCAAGCCCAAAGACTGGAAGAACCTCCCTCCCCGCAAGGCGCTGAGCGCCACCGAGATCGTCGCCGGCCTCGCGCGCCTGGACGGCTGGAAGCTCACCGGCGACGGCGCCGATGTCGCCATCGAAAAGACCTTCACCTTCGCCAATTACTTCGAGACCATCGCCTTCGTGAACGCGCTGGCCATGGTGGCTCATACGCAGGACCACCACCCCGACCTGTCGGTGCACTACAACCGCTGCGTGGTGCGCTTCAACACGCACGACGTGAGGGGCCTGTCCGCCACGGATTTCGACTGCGCGCGCCAGGCCGACGCGCTGGTGGCCGCTCCGGCAGCCGCTGCCGCATGACGGTACCCGCCCTTGGCTAAGCCGGGCCGCCGCGCCGCGCCAGCAGCAGCCGCAACAGCTGCGAAGGCCCTCCAGGACGGCCTCGTCGTCGCCAGCCACGGGCGTCACTGCCTGGTCGAGACGCCCACGGGCGAGCGGCTGATCTGCCATCCGCGCGGCAAGAAGAGCCAGGCCGTGGTCGGCGACCGGGTGCACTGGCAGGCCAGCGAAGACGAAGGCACCATCGAGCAGGTGCTGCCGCGCCGCAACCTGTTCTACCGGCAGGACGAAATCCGCACCAAGTCTTTCGCGGCCAATCTCGACCAGGTGCTGATCCTGATCGCGGCCGAACCGGAATTCTCGGAGCACCAGCTGGCACGCGCGCTGATCGCGGCGGAGGCCGAACGCATCAAGCCGATCATTGCCCTGAACAAGAGCGACCTGGCAGAGCCCTTCGAGCGCGCCTGGACCAAGCTGGCACCCTACCGGCGCATGCACCACGGCGTGCTGCCGCTGTCGCTGAAGGCCTCGGGCGAGGCAGACTACGCCTCGCTGATGAAGCTGTTGGCGGGCAAGTCGACGCTGGTGCTCGGTCCGTCGGGCTCGGGCAAGAGCACGCTGACCAACCTGCTGGTGCCGGGCGCGAGCGTGCTCACCCAGGAGATTTCGCAGGCGCTGAATTCAGGCAAGCACACGACCACCAGCACCACCTGGTACTGGATCGACGAAGCGCGCACCACCGGCCTGATCGACTCGCCGGGCTTCCAGGAATTCGGCCTGAACCACATCGCGCCGATGCAGCTCGCGGGGCTCATGCCCGACATTGCCGAGCACGCGAACGACTGCAAGTTCTACAACTGCACCCATCTGCACGAGCCGGGCTGCGGCGTGATCGCGAATGTGGCATCGGCCGATGGGCAAGGGGCCATCAGCGCGAGCCGCTACAAGATCTACGGCGAACTGTTCGCCGAACTGAGCCAGAAGCGGTACTGAGGCAGCGCCTCAGCCGACCCAGGTCCGGTACGAGTTCCAGGTCGGGTCGAAGGCCAGGTCGAGCCTTACCGGCAGTTCCGAGTTCTCCTGGATGGATTGCGCATGCGCAATCGCCGCTTCGGGCTGCGCCACATGGAAGTTGATGGTGCGCACGCCCTCTTCCAGCACGACGTGCGTGCAGCAGCCGTCCTCGTGCGTCTGCAACAGTGCCGTCAGCTGGTCGCCGAAGAGGCGCGCTTCTTCCAGCTCCTCGCCCGATTCGACCGGCACCGCGGCCGAGAGCCGGTGGCACAGGTCGGCGCGCCCCACCAGCGCGGCGGCGGAGTCGTTGCGCATGACGATCAGCTCTACCTCGCCGCCGTCCTCCGTGTCGCGCGTGGCGCTCAGCGCGGACCATGCATGCTCGCCCACCGGAAACAATCCGGTGTGGCCGAGCTCCTCGCGCCAGCAGGCATCGAAAATCGGCACGAAATCATCGAGCGGCACTCCGTCGAAAGCAGCCTGCTCGCCAGCGTCGACATAGTCGACCGGACCCACCTTGATGGCCGTGTCGTACTCGCCCAGGATGTGGTCGAGCATGATCAGGCTCATGTGGCGGGCTTGGTCCTGCATGTCCATGGGGATGGGCTTGGCAAAGCCGATCTCCAGCGCCACGAGGCCCTTGTATCGCTCGTGCTTGACCAGCACGTCCGCGCTAGAGAGCTCGAAGTCGTCCATGCGGATGCTGAATCCCTTGCCCATTCGCTGCCGGAAGGCCTCGACCTCCACCTGGGGCAGCGCCGGCGCGCTCTGGACCAGCATCATCACGTCGTCGAAGTCTTCGACCGATCCATGCGCCGTGACCACGAGCGTGAATGCGGGCGAATCGCCCGCAACCTCCACCGCGAGCTTCGGAAAGGAGGGCTCCAGCAGCCCGTTCAAGGCCTCCATCAGCTCTTGGCCGGGCAATGCGCGCAGGCTGTCGAGCTGGCCGCTCACAGCTTGCCAGAAGCTGGCGCAGGCGGCTGAACGCGGGTCGGTGTCGAGGGTCGGCATCGGCAGGGCTTCCTTCATGCGGCGGGGCTCTGGAGGATGTCTTGCAGATGCTGGACCAGCAGACTGCACTGCTCGCGCGTGCCGATGCTGATGCGCAGGTATTGCGCTACGCGCTGCTGCCTGAAATGCCGCACCAGCACCGCGCGTTCGCGCAGCAGCGCGGCCAACTCGGCCGCATTGCGCTGCGGATGGCGCGCGAAGACGAAATTGGCCTGCGAAGGCAGCACCTCGAAGCCCAGGTCCTCGAGCTGCAGCGTGAGGCCTTCGCGGGTGTCGATGACCTTGTCGCAGGCGGTGCGAAACGCGGCTTCGTCCTCGAGCGATGCCACCGCGCCGGCCAACGCGAGCCGGTCGATCGGGTACGAATTGAAGCTGTCCTTGACGCGCACCAGCCCGTCGATCAGGTGCGACTGGCCGCACGCGAAGCCGACGCGCAGTCCGGCCAGCGAACGCGACTTGGAAAGCGTCTGCACCACCAGCAGGTTCGGGTACTTGCCCACCAGCGACAGCGCGCTCTCGCCGCCGAAATCGACATAGGCCTCGTCGACAAGCACCACGCGGTCGGGGCACGCCTGCAGCAGCTGCTCGATGCGCGAGAGCGGCAGGCCGATGCCGGTGGGCGCGTTCGGATTGGCGATGACGATGCCACCGCAGCCTTCTCGCGCCCGCGCGGCAAGCGAGTCGATGTCGATGCGCAAGTCCTCGTCGACCGGCTGCAGCTCGCAGGCAATGCCGTAGATCTGCGCGTAGACCTTGTAGAAGCTGTAGCTCACGTCGGGCATCAGCAATGGTTCGGCTTGCTGGAAGAACGCGAAGAACGCATGAGCCAGCACCTCGTCGGAGCCATTGCCCGCGAACACCTGGTCGGCGCGCAGGCCGTGGCGCCGGGCCACGGCCTCGCGCAGCGCGAGCGAGGTCGGGTCGGGGTAGAGCTCCAGGCCGTTCGCCGCGGCACGCTGGATGGCCTCGACGACATCCGGCGAAGGCGGATACGGGTTCTCGTTGGTGTTGAGCTTGACGAGGTTCGCGATGCGCGGCTGCTCGCCGGGCACGTAGGGTTCGAGCGCGCCGATGCGCGGGCTCCAGAAAGCCGGGACTTGGGTGGTCATGAAGGGGTCCTTGCCTGCTGGCTCAGCCGAGCAGGCGCGCGAGGGTGAGCAGTGCCAGCAGCACCATCCACATCACGACAGAACGCCAGACCAGCCCGACGACGCTGCGCAGGTGGCCGGGCTCGGGCTCGCGCCCGGGCGTGCTGCCGCTGTCCGGCGCGCGGCCGTCGGCGATGGTGTCGCCGGCCTGGGCGCGCGACAGCGGGTCGAGCGTTGGAATGGGGCGCAGCGAGCCGCCGCCGAGCCGCACGTTGACCGCGCCGGAGGTGGCGGCCAGGATCACGCCGTCGTTTTCGTTCGGAAAGCGCTGTGCATCGTTGCGCCAGCAATCGATGGCTTCCTCGAAGCTGCCGACCACCGCGAAGCCGAGCGCGGTGATGCGCGCGGGCAGCCAGTCGACGGCATGCCAGGCGCGCTCGGCGGCCTCCTGCACCGCGACGCTCGAGGGCTGCACGGCGGCGCCGTTCTTGTGCGCCCAGTAGCGCGACACGAACTCGCTCATGCGATAGAACACCGCGCCGGCCGGCCCGAGGCCGATGGCCGCGATGATCGAAAACCACGCCAGCACGCCGAACACGTGGCGGTGCGCGGCGATCACCGAATGCTCGATGACGTGGCGCACGATTTCGCTGCGCGGCAGGTCCGCCGCGTCGACACCCTGCCAGTGCGCGAGCAGCGAGCGCGCGAGCGGCTCGTCGCCCTCGTCGAGCGCGTCGCGGATGTCGGTGAAATGGTGGCTGAACTGACGGAAGCCCAGCGTGACGTAGAGCACCGCAATGCTCCACAGCACCGCGAACGGCAGGCCCAGCGTGAGCACCAGCAGCCAGTGCACGCCCAGCGCCAGCAGCGTCGGCACGAACACCGCGAGCCCCCATGCGATCCATCCGTGATGGGGCTTGCCCGCGTCGAAGTTGCGGCTGGTCCAGCGGGTCCACGCCAGGACGCTGCCGTACACGGGGTTGTGCGGGCCCAGCGGCCGCACCTGCTCGATCAGCAGCGCGCACAGGATGGCAAAGAAGCTCATCCTTCGATGATAGCGATCCAGCCTGAAGGTTCAGGCGGCGAGAAAGCGATAGAGATTGCGCAGCATGCCGGCCGTCGCGCCCCAGACGAAACGCTCGTCGGGCCCGTCCTGGTAGGGCATCGAATACCACTCGCGCTTGCGGCCGTCGGTTGCGCTCACGGCGTGGCGGCGGTGGTTGGCGGGGTCCATGAGCCACGCAAGCGGCACTTCGAAGGCCTGCGCTACCTCGTAGGGGTTGATGGTGAGTTCGAAGTCGGGCTGCACCAGCGCGACCACGGGCGTGACGATGAACGAGGTCACGGTCGTGTAGGTGGGCAGGCTGCCGAGCACTTCGATGAACTGCGCGGAGAGACCGACCTCCTCCCACGCCTCGCGCAACGCGGCGGCGGAGATGTTGGCGTCTTCCGGATCGACGCGGCCGCCAGGAAACGCGACTTGGCCCGAATGGTTCGACAGGTGCGTGGTGCGCTCGGTGAGCAGCACGGTCGCGCCTTCGGGGCGCTGCACGATCGGCACCAGCACGGCGGCCTGTGCGGGTGCGCGGTCGATCATTCGCGGCTCGCGGCGCAGTTCGGGCGTCCATGCCGGCGGGTTGGCGAAACGCGCGCGCAGGGCCTGCGCCGTCAGTTGCCCCGCCGACACCGCGGGCAAGCCATCACTACCGTCCACGAAAGGCGTCTCGCGCGGGTCGAACTGCAGCAGCGTGGGCGGCACCACGGCATTGACGGGTTCGAGGGGCGCGGATTGCATGGGGACGGCGATGTTGGTCAAGAGATGAAGTGACGGAGGACCGGCTGGAGGGAGTAGAGCGTAAAAAGGCGGCGCTGTCTTTCGGGCTGTGTCCCGTGCGGAGCACCAACGCAAAAAGCCGCCAGAACGGCGGCTTTTCTTGCACGACAGGAAGGCGGCTTATTAGGAAGCCGACGCAGCCGTCGACTTGCTCGGCAGCTTTTCCTTGATACGTGCCGAACGGCCGCTGCGGTCGCGCAGGTAGTACAGCTTGGCGCGGCGCACATCGCCACGGCGCTTGACTTCGATGCCGGCGATCAGCGGGCTGTAGGTCTGGAACGTACGTTCCACGCCTTCGCCGCTGGAGATCTTGCGCACGGTGAAGCCGCTGTTGAGGCCACGGTTGCGCTTGGCGATCACGACGCCTTCGTAAGCCTGCACGCGCTTGCGGGTGCCTTCGACGACGTTCACGCTGACGATGACCGTGTCACCGGGCATGAAATCGGGGATGGTCTTGCCGAGGCGGGCGATTTCTTCCTGCTCGAGGGTCTGGATGAGGTTCATGATTTCCTGATGTTCGATCGTGTCGGGCTACACAAAAGGCGCTTTTGGCTTTCACGGAAGAACCGCAAGAAGACCGGGCGCGGCCGGGCAGAGGATCGGGGAGCCGGCGATTATAGCTTTTTTTTCAGCGCGGCCTCATCGGCCTTGCCCAGCCGACCGGCGGCGCGGGCGGCCTCGATCAGCTCCGGGCGGCGCTCGGCCGTGATGGCGAGGCGCTGGTCGCGGCGCCAGCGCTCGATCTGCGCATGGTGGCCTGAAAGCAACGGTGCCGGCACGCCCTGCCCGTTCCATTGCTCGGGACGGGTGTAGTGGGGGCAGTCGAGCAGGCCGTCGAGCGCGGGGTTGAAGCTGTCCTGCACATGGCTCGCTTCGTCGCCCAGCACGCCCGGCTGCAGGCGGGCCACGGCGTCGAGCAACGCCATCGCCGCGATCTCGCCGCCGGAGAGCACGAAATCGCCCAGGCTGACCTGATGCGTGATGCGCGCGTCGATGAATCGCTGGTCGATGCCCTCGTAGCGGCCGCAGACCAGCACCGCGCCTTCGCTGGCGGACCAGCGCTCGACGGATTCGTGCCGCAAGGCCTCGCCGATGGGCGAGAACAGCACCACGGGCGCCTGCGCCCCGCGCGCGGCCAGGGCCGCGTCGAGGCAGGCGGCCAGCGGCTCGGCCATCATGACCATGCCGGGCCCGCCGCCGAACGGACGGTCGTCCACGCGCTTGTAGTTGCCCAGCGCATAGTCGCGCGGATTCCAGAGCACCACCTCCACCTGCTTCGATTCGTAGGCGCGGCGCGTCACGCCGCTGGCCAGGAAAGGCGCGAACAGCTCGGGAAACAGGGTGATGACGTCGAAGCGCATGCCGCGCGAGCGCCCGTCAGAAATCGGGCTGCCAGTCGACCGTGATGAGCCGGCCGGGCAAGTCGACCTTGTCGACGAAGACCGAGACGAAGGGCACCATGCGCTCGACGGCCTTGCCGTCTTCTTCGGCGGCAAGCACCAGCGTGGTCTGCGGGCCGGTGGCGAGCAGTTCGCGCACGGTGCCGAGCACCACGCCTTCGCGGTTGACCACCGACAGGCCGATCAGGTCGACCCAGTAGTACTCGTCGTCGCCGGCGGTGGGAAAGCTGGAGCGCGGCACGAAAACTCGTGCGCCTCGCAGGGCTTCGGCTGCATTGCGGTCGGGCACGTCCTCGGACGTGGCGACGATGCAGTCGGAATGTTCTTTGGCTTCGCGGATCGCAAGCCGGAAAGCGGTGCTCGCAGCGGCTCCGGGAGCCTGCAGGAACCAGCGCTTGGAAGAAAAAAGCGCCTCGGGCTGGGCGCTATGGGGAAGGACCTTGAACCAGCCCTTGATTCCCCATGCATCGGCGATGCGCCCTACTTCGATCGCATCCGCCGGCAATTCGGCGGTTTCGAGTGTGGGCAGCATCGCCGTGCGGGGCGGCTTAGGCCGCCGCCTTGGGAGCTGCCGCGGCAGCTTGCTTGATCAGGCGCAGAACGGTGGGCGAAGCTTGTGCGCCGACGCTCTTCCAGTACGCCAGGCGGTCCTGGGCGATACGGATGCTTTCTTCGTTTTCCTTGGCGGTCGGGTTGTAGAAACCCAGGCGTTCGATGAAACGGCCATCGCGGCGAACGCGCTTGTCCGACACGACGATGTTGAAGAACGGACGGCCTTTGGAGCCGCCGCGGGAGAGTCGAATGACGACCATGATTTATCCTTGGGTGGTCAGCAAGCCTTGTGGATTGAGAAAAGGCCTGCTCACAATGTTCTTCCAGCGTCGAGACACGCGACATGGCCACCCGGCCAGCGACACGCTGAAAAGCCCGCGATTATAGCCCGACACGCGTTTTCTCCGAATTCCGGCCTCGCGCCATCCGTTTTTCGCCCATGCCCCTGACCATCCGCCCCAGCCGCGACGAAGACGTCGCAGCCATCACGGCCATCTACGCCCACCACGTGCTGCACGGCACCGGCACCTTCGAGACGGAACCGCCCTCCCCGGCCGACATGGCTTCGCGCCGCGCCGACGTGCTGGGCAAGAAATTGCCGTATCTGGTCGCGGAAGAAGATGGCGAAGTGTTGGGTTTTGCCTACTGCAACTGGTTCAAGCCGCGCCCGGCCTACCGTTTTTCGGCCGAAGACTCGATCTACATGTGCGAGTCAGCACGCGGCAAGGGTCTGGGCGCCAAGCTGCTCGCCGCGCTGTCGCAGGCTGCCGAGGCGGCCGGCGTGCGCAAGCTGATCGCGGTGATCGGCGACTCGGCCAACGCGGGCTCCATCGGCGTGCATCGCGGCCAGGGCTTCACGCACGTGGGCGTGCTGAAGGACTGCGGCTGGAAGTTCGGCGAATGGCGCGATGTCGTACTGATGGAAAAAGTGCTCGGCGAAGGCAGCACCACCCGACCCGAGTGAAACCCGCATGAAAAACAAGACCACCGCCGCCTGGCTCACCTTCCTCGGCGGCCCGCTGGGGCTGCACCGCTTCTACCTGCGCGGCATGGGCGACTGGCTTGGCTGGCTGCTGCCCATTCCCACGGCTTTAGGCGTGTACGGCATCGAGCGCGTGCGGATGTACGGCGTGGACGATGGCATCAGCTGGGCGCTGATTCCGCTGCTGGGCTTCACCATCGCCGGCTGCGCGCTGACAGCCATCGTCTACGGCCTCATGACGCCGGAGAAGTGGAACGCCCGCTTCAACGCGAGCGCCGCGGCGGACGCGGCCCCCGGCCGCACGAACTGGTTCACCATCGGCGCGGTGGTGCTGTCGCTCTTCTTCGGCAGCACGATCCTGATGGCCAGCATCGTGTTCAGCTTCCAGCGCTACTTCGAGCACCAGGTCGAAGAGGGGCGAAAGATCTCGCAGTGACTGCGGTACCGGCAGCCGCTCAGAACAGCTGCATGCTGATCCAGTAGGCAATCGCCGCCACGAAGGCCGACGCCGGGATCGTGAAGATCCACGCCCACACGATGTTCCCCGCCACGCCCCAGCGCACCGCGCTCGCGCGCTGCGTGGAGCCCACGCCGACGATGGCGCCGGTGATGGTGTGCGTGGTCGAGACCGGAATGCCCAGCGCGGTGGCCAGGAACAGCGTCAGCGCGCCGCCCGTCTCGGCGCAGAAGCCGCCCACGGGCTTCAGCTTGGTGATCTTCTGGCCCATCGTCTTCACGATGCGCCAGCCGCCGAACATGGTGCCCAGCGCGATGGCGGCGTAGCAGCTCACGATGGTCCAGGTCGGCGGGTTCGCGTCGCCGGCGTTGGCGTAGCCGGTGGCGATCAGCAGCATCCAGATGATGCCGATGGTCTTCTGTGCGTCGTTGCCGCCGTGGCCTAGGCTGTAGGCACCGGCGGACACGAGCTGCAGCCGGCGGAACCAGCGGTCCACGCGCGACGGCGTGGCGCGGCGGAAGCCCCAGGCCACCACGACCATCATCATCGAACCCAGCAGGAAGCCCAGCAGCGGCGACACGAAGATGAAGGCCACCGTCTTCCAGATGCCGGAGGCCACCAGGCCGCTGGTGCCCGTCTTGGCAATCACGGCGCCCACGATGCCGCCGATCAGCGCGTGCGACGAGCTGCTCGGAATGCCGTAGTACCAGGTCACCAGGTTCCAGCTGATGGCACCCACGAGCGCGCCGAACACCACGTGCACGTCGACCACGCCCGGCTGGGCAATGCCCTTGCCCACGGTGGCCGCCACGCTCAGGTGGAAGACGAAGATCGCGATCAGGTTGAAGAAGGCCGCGAACACCACGGCCTGCCCCGGCTTGAGCACCCCGGTGGAGACCACCGTCGCAATCGAATTGGCGGCGTCGTGGAACCCGTTCATGAAGTCGAACAGGATCGCAAGCGCGACCAGCACTATCACCACCCAGAGGGCGACCTGAACCGTTGCCATCGGTCGCTACCCGCTCAGGAATTCTCGAGGACGATGCCCTCGATCACGTTGGCCACGTCCTCGCACTTGTCGGTGATCGTCTCCAGCAGCTCGTAGATCGCCTTGAGCTTGATGACCTCGCGCACGTCCGGCTCCTCGCGGAACAGCTTGCTCATGGCGCTGCGCATGACGCGGTCGGCGTCCGATTCGAGGCGGTCGATTTCCTCGCAGGTCTTGAGCGTGGCCTCGGCCACGGCCGGGTCGGCGATCTTGCCGAGGTACTTGACGGCGTCCTTCAGGCGGTCGCAGCACTTCACGCTCAGTGCCGTGAGGCGCACGATCTCGTCGGTCATGTGGCGCACGTCGTACAGCGCCATGGTCTCGGCCGAGTCCTGGATCAGGTCGGCCACGTCGTCCATCGTGTTGATGAGCTTGTGGATCTGCTCGCGGTCGATGGGCGTGATGAATGTCTTGTGGATCAGCCGGTTGACGTCGTGCGTCACGCGGTCGGCGGCGCGCTCGGCGTTGTCGACGTCGCGGTTGTACTGCTCGCGCAGGTGCACGTCGCTGTAGTTGGCGACCAGTTGCTCGAACGCCCTGGCCGCCTCCACGATGCGCTCGGCGTGCTGGTTGAACATCTCGAAGAAATTGCCCTCGCGGGGCAGCAGCTTGCCGAACATGGAAACTCCTGGGGTGCGCCAATCACAATTTCATGACGCCTTCATGAAAAAACCGGCGAAGTTTAACGGGCGCGAGCGTCCAATCCGGTCCGACCGGCTTTTCAAGGCCGATGGAACGCCAGAAATTCAGCCCGGCAGGCGCAGCACCGGCAGCACGGCCGTCTAGACGATGCGCTTGACCACCTGGCCCGTGACGCGTGCGAGCGCCGCGCGCGGCACCTTGTCGGGCGCGATTTCGGCAAGCGGCTTCAGCACGAAGGCGCGCTCCCGCATGCGGGGATGCGGCAGTGTCAGGTTCGGCGTGTCGATCACCGAATTGCCGTGCATCAGCAAGTCGAGATCGAGCGTGCGCGGCGCATTGGGAAAAGGCCGCTCGCGGCCGGCCTGCGTCTCCAGGCGCTGCAATGCCACCAGGAACTGCTCGGCATCCAGGCCGGTGCGCACGGCCACCACGGCATTGATGAAATCAGGGCCTTCGGCGTCCACCGGCTCGCTGCGATAGAGCGACGAACGGGCCGTCACCTGGGTTCGCTGCAGCGCGCCGATCGCGGCCATGGCCGCCTTCACGGACGCCTCGGCATCGCCCAGGTTCGCGCCGATGGCGACGAAGGCCTGTACGGTCGGGTAGTCCTCGCGCGGGCCGCGGGCGCTGCGCGTGGGGGCACGGCCGGGCGCGCGGCGAGCGGGCGGCCCGCTCCTGGCGCCGGCTGCCGGCGGCTTGCCCGCGGCGCGCGGCGGCACGGTCTTCGGCTTGCCGGCCTTCGCCGCCGGCTTTTTCCTGCCGTCCTTCGGCTGGTCGGACGCGCTCATTCGCCTGCGGCGCTGCCGCCGCCCTCACCGCCGCCACCACCCGCGGGGCGCGGCTTGCGGCGGCGCCGGCGCTTGCGCGGCGCCGCGGCTTCGCCGTCGGGCGGAACGGCACCGGCCTCGACTTCGACCTCGTCGTCCGGCTCCGCATCCTGGCCGCGGCCCTGGTTCTGGGGCGGGTTCTGGCGAGGCGCGGGCTCGTTGCGCAGCTTGGCCGGCGCGGCGGTGTCGCGCACCCGCACGCGCTGGCGAACCTTCTGTTCTTCGCGCACCTGCTCCAGCAGGTCTTGCCGGCGCACGTCGTCGGCAATGCTGAATTCCTGCCACCACTCGGCAATCGCCTCGCTGACCTCGCCCACGTCGGCGCGCAGGCGCATGAAATCGAAGGCGGCGCGAAAACGCGCCTGCTCGACCAGGCTGTAGGGCGTGGAGCCGGTGCGCTTGTCGAAGCGCGGCTGCATCATCCAGATCTCGCGCATGTCGGCGGCCAGCTTGCCGCGGCCGGACACGTCGCCGATGCGGGCATTGAACACGTCGTCGATGGCGTCCTGCAGCGCCGGGAACGGCGCCTGCGGGCGCTGGCCGCGCTGGCCTTCCTGGCGCTGGGCCCAGCCGTCGCGCACGTCGGCCCACAGCACGCAGGCCAGCAGGAAGCTGGGCGCCACGGGCTTGCCTTCGCCCACGCGGCGATCGGTGTCCTGCAGGGCGGCCTTGACGAAGGGCTGGTCGGCACGCTCGACCACCACGTCGAGCAGCGGGTAGATGCCCTTGGCCAGCCCCAGCTTGTTCAATTGCTCGACCGTGGCAATCGCATGGCCGGTCTGCAACAACTTGAGCATTTC
This sequence comes from Variovorax sp. MPBD4-3, assembly GCF_058809745.1. Lineage (NCBI taxonomy): Bacteria > Pseudomonadati > Pseudomonadota > Betaproteobacteria > Burkholderiales > Comamonadaceae > Variovorax > Variovorax sp. MPBD4-3. The sequence continues at coordinate 152,491 of NZ_JBXASW010000003.1, read as the reverse complement.
GTCGAACAGGCGACTCTGCGGCACGTCGGCCAGCAGCCTGCTCGACTCGACCAGCGGGGCGGCCGTCTTGGCTTCCATCTTGAAGCCTAGGGCCGCGAGCTTGGCCGAGAAGCGGATGGCGCGAATGATGCGCACCGGGTCTTCGCGGTAGCGCGTGGCCGGGTCGCCGATCATGCGCAGCGTGAGCTTCTGGGCGTCCTTGATGCCGTTGTGATAGTCGACCACGACCTGGTTGGCCGGGTCGTAGTACATGGCGTTGACGGTGAAGTCGCGGCGCGCCGCGTCTTCTTCCTGCGGGCCCCAGACGTTGTCGCGCAGCACCCGGCCGCTGGCGTCCACCGCATGCTTCATGCTGGCGAGCTCGCCCTTGCTGGTGCGCTCGTTGCCCGCCACCTGCTCGGCGGCGGCGTTGTCCATGTAGGCGCGGAAGGTCGAGACTTCGATCACCTCGTGCTCGCGGCCCCGGCCGTACACCACGTGCACGATGCGAAAGCGCCGCCCGATGATGAACGCACGGCGAAACAGCGACTTGACCTGCTCCGGCGTGGCGTTGGTGGCAACGTCGAAGTCCTTGGGACGCAGCCCCAGCAGCAGGTCGCGCACCGCGCCGCCCACCACGTAGGCCTCGAAGCCGGCCTGCTGCAGCGTGGTGACCACGTTCTTCGCGCGTTCGTCGACCAGGGCCGGATCGATCTTGTGAACCTCTGCCGGCACCTCCTGGCGCTTGCCGAAGCGGCTCTTGCCCTGTGCGCCGCCGGCGGTCTTGCCGAGCAGCTTGTCGATGAATTTCTTGATCATTTGTTGGTTGAAAGCCTAGTTCGCTCTTTTATTCGTTCTCGAGCATGGAGCGGATCAGCGGAATGGTGATCGCGCGTTGCGTCTGCAGGGCATAGCCGTCGAGCTGCGAGAGCAGCTCCATCAGGCTGCCGAGGTCGCGGCTGAAGCGGTGCAGCATGTAGTCGAGCACGTCGTCGGACAGCATCACGCCGCGCGCGTCGGCCGCCTGGCGCAGCACCGCGCGGCGTTCGCTTTCGCTCAGCACCTGCAGGTGGAACACATGGCCCCAGCCGAGGCGGGTGCGCAGGTCTTCGCGCAGCGGCAGGTCGGCCGGCGGCAATGCGCCGGCGGCGACCACGCCGCGCTGCAGGGTCTGGGCGTTCACGAACCAGTTGAAGGCCGCGTGCTGCTGCACTGCGGTGTAGAGGTGGACGTCGTCGAGCAGGACGGCGCCCCAGCGCTCGTCGAACTCGGGCGGCTCCAGCAGGCCGGCGTGCAGCCAGCCCACGCTGGCGCCCTGCTCGCGCAGTGCGACACGCACCGATTCGAGCAGGTGGGTCTTGCCGCTGCCGCCGTCGCCCCACAGATAGGTCGGCACCGGCGAGTGCAGCGCGGGGCCGCCGGCGCCGCCCACCCACACTTGCAGGTGCCGCAGCGCCGCCTCGTTGGGGCCGGCAAAAAAGGCGTCGAAGCTGGGGCCCGTCGCAATGCCGATATCGAGCGCGAGCTGTTTCATCCCGGGAAGGTTCATGGAGGGGGCCGCGAGGGCCCTTAAAATCGTGAGGAATTCTATCGGCCCGGCCAACATGGTTACCGGGGCCGCCTTCCGCTCCCTAGTCCTCGCATCCTTTCGCGTCCTTCCCGACCTCGACCAACCATGACCTCCTCCACGCCCACCCCGCTCAGCTACAAGGACGCAGGTGTCGACATCGATGCCGGCGACGCACTGGTCGACCGCATCAAGCCCCTGGCCAAGAAGACCATGCGCGAAGGCGTGCTGGCCGGCATCGGCGGCTTCGGCGCCCTGTTCGAGGTGCCCAAGCGCTACAAGGAACCGGTGCTGGTCAGCGGCACCGACGGCGTGGGCACCAAGCTCAAGCTGGCCTTCGAATGGAACATGCACGACACCGTCGGCATCGACCTGGTGGCCATGAGCGTCAACGACGTGCTGGTGCAGGGCGCCGAGCCGCTCTTCTTCCTCGACTACTTCGCCTGCGGCAAGCTCGACGTGGACACGGCCGCTGCCGTGGTCGGCGGCATCGCCCGCGGCTGCGAACTCTCGGGTTGCGCACTGATCGGCGGCGAAACCGCCGAAATGCCCGGCATGTACCCGGCCGGCGAATACGACCTGGCGGGCTTCGCGGTCGGCGCGGTCGAAAAATCGAAGATTCTCACGGGCCAGAACGTCAAGCCCGGCGACGTGGTGCTGGGCCTGGCCTCGGCGGGCGTGCACTCCAACGGTTTCAGCCTGGTGCGCAAGGTGATCGAGCGCGCCGGCGCCGACCTTCCCGCCACGCTGGACGGCAAGCCCTTCCGCGAAGCCGTGATGGAACCCACCCACCTCTACGTGAAGCCGGTGCTCGAAGCGCTGGGCAAGCACCCGATCAAGGCGCTGGCCCACATCACCGGCGGCGGCCTGCTGGAAAACATCCCGCGCGTGCTGCCCGAAGGCACCGCCGCCCACCTCAAGAAGGGCAGCTGGCCGCAGACCGAGCTGTTCGCCTGGCTGCAGAAGGTGGCCGGCATCGACGACATCGAGATGAACCGCACCTTCAACAACGGCATCGGCATGGTCGTGGTCATCGACGCGGCCGAAGCCGCCGCCTGTGCCGCCACCCTGCGCGCCGCCGGCGAGACGGTGCATGAGATCGGCGTGATCGCCCCGCGCGGCGAAGGCGCCCCGGTGGTCGTCGGCTGACCGCCGGCTGCTCCGTCCGATTCCCTGAACAGAGCACGCGACACCCACCGGATGGCCAACAAGCCGCAACCCATCACCCCCGCCGTTGCGACGGCCCCCATCCAACACCCCCCGGCCTCGCGCGGGGTGATCATCGCGAGCTACCTGCTGATGCTGGGCGCGCTCCTGCTGGTGATGTGGGAGCACCTGCTGCCCGGATTGCTGTGCGTGTGCATCGGCTTCTTGGCCACGCACTGGTTCGCGCGCGTGCTCACGGGCGGCCTGCAGCGCATTCCGCCGCTCGGCAGGCGCCCTGAACGCGCCGGCGGCTGGGCCAACGTGCTGGCCGTGATCCTGGTGCTGGTGGGGCCGATCGCGCTGCTCACGCTGCTGTTGTCGCAGGCCCGCGAATACATCGTCGACGCGCCCGACCAGTACCGCGAGCTGCTCGACTACACGGCGCGCACGGTGCTCGAACTGCGCTCCAAGCTGCCCGGCGAGATCGCGGCCTACCTGCCCGAGGGCGCGGCCGAGATCCAGCGCGTGATCGCCAACTACCTGCGCGCGCAGGCCGGCTCGCTGGCCATGGCCGGTCGCGCCTGGCTGCACGGGCTGCTCTTTTCCTACGTGGGGCTGATCGTCGGTGCGCTGGCGGCCGTGGCGCATGCCGCGCCGCGCCGCATGCCGCTGGCCGACCAGTTGCACCAGCGCGTACAGACCTTCGGCGAGGCCTTCGGGCAGATCGTCGCGGCCCAGTTCTGGATCGCCGCCTTCAACACGCTGCTCACGGCCATCTTCCTGCTGTTCGTCATGCCGATGTGGGGCGCGCACCTGCCGTACACGCCGGCGCTCATCACCCTCACCTTCCTCGCGGGCCTGGTGCCGATCGTGGGCAACCTGGTGTGCAACTCGGTGATCACGCTGGTGGGGCTGTCGGTGTCGCCGGTCACGGCGGCGGCCTGCCTGATCTTCCTGATCGTGATCCACAAGGCCGAATACGTCATCAACGCCAAGGTGGTCGGCGCCCGCACGCAGATGAGCGTGTGGGAACTGCTGGCCGTGATGTTCGTGGCAGAGGCCGTGTTCGGCCCGGCCGGGCTGGTGGCGGCGCCGCTGTACTACGCGTACCTGAAGAAAGAGCTGCAGGCGGCTGCGCTGGTCTGACCTGACCGCGCGCGCGGTCAGCGATGTCCGGATCTGATCGATTCTGGTCCGGCACCGAGCGGCTCGCCGGCTGGCCGCGCGAAAGAATCGGGGGCATCATCCACTCCGCACCCTTGCGAGCCGCCGCCATGAAAACCTGTCTGATTGTGATCGACGCACAGGAGTCGTTCCGCCATCGCCCCTACTGGAACGAAAGCCTGGCCGCCGCCTACCTGGGCGCCCAGAACGCCCTGATCGAAGGCTGTACCGCCGCCGGCCTGCCGGTCGTGCGGGTCTTCCACACCGACGGGCCCTCGGACGCGAGCAACCCCTTCGCGGTCGAATCCGGCCATGTGCGTCCCATCGCCGGGCTGGCGCATTTCGAGGCCGCCGCCACCTTCACCAAGCACCGCCACAGCGCGCTGGTCAACAGCGGGCTCGACGTGTGGCTCACGCAGAACGGCATCGGCCGGCTGATCGTGAGCGGCATCCGCACCGAGCAGTGCTGCGAAACCACCACCCGCCACGCGTCCGACCTGGGCTGGCAGGTCGACTATGTGACCGACGCCACCCTGACCTTCGACATGGTGCAGCCTGACGGCAGGCCGCTGTCGGCCGCCGACATCAAGGCCCGCACCGCGACCGTGCTGCATGGCCGCTTCGCCACCGTCTGTACCGTGGCGCAGGCGCTGGAACGGGCCGTGGCATGAGCACCCTGCGCGTAGTGATCCTGGCGTTCGACGGCGTGGAAGCGCTCGATTTCGCCGGCCCTTTCGAGGTTTTCACCACCGCGAGCCGCGTCAGCCAGCGGATGCGACCGGGCACTGCCGCGCCCTTCGAGGTGGTCTCGGCCGCCCTGGGCCAGCCGGTGCAGGCGCGCGCCGGCCTGCAACTGCTGGCCAATCACACGCTGGCAGACAGCCCGCAAGCCGACGTGCTGGTCGTTCCCGGCGGCGTGGTCGACGCGCCGCTGGCGAGCCCCGACACCCTGCGCTGGATCGCCCGCAACGCGGCCGGCGCGCAGGTGGTCGCCTCGGTCTGCTCCGGCGCCTTCCTGCTGGCGGCCAGCGGCGTGGTCACCAGCGACGCCGTCACCACGCACTGGGAAGACATCGCCGACCTGCGCGCGCAGTTCCCCGCGCTGAACGTGCGCGAAGACGTGCGCTGGGTCGATACCGGGCGCATCGTCAGCTCGGCCGGCATCAGCGCCGGCATCGACATGAGCCTGCACCTCGTGGAGCGCCTGGCCGGCCGCGAACTGGCCGAGCGCACCGCGCGCCAGATGGACTACGCATGGACCCGCAACCCCGCCGGCACCAGCCCATCCGCGTAGTCTTCGTCCTCCTGCCCGGCAGCCTGGTGCTCGACTGGGCCGGCCCGGCCGAGGCACTGCGCATCGCCAACCAGCGGCTGCGGGCCATGGGCCAGCCCGAGCGCTTCGCGATCGAGTTCACAAGCCCCCGGCCGACCGCGATGGGTTCGGTCGGCGTCGCGCTTTCCGGACTCGCGCCGCTGCCGGTGCGGTGGGACGGCCCCGGCTGGGTCGTGCTGGTCGGACTGCCCGGCGACACCATCGCCGTCGACACCCCGGAGGCGCAAGACCTGTTGCACTGGCTGCGCGGCCAGCGCTTCGAGCGCGGCGGCCTGGAACTGGTGACGATCTGCGCCGGCGCCGTGCTGGCGGCGCATGCCGGCGCGCTCGCGGGCCGTCGCGCGACCACGCACCATCATCACCTGGGCGAACTGCGCACGGCGGAGCCGCGCTGCGACGTGGTGGCCAACCGGGTGTTCGTGATCGACCCGCCGGTCTACAGCAGCGCGGGCGTGACGACCGGCATCGACCTCGTGCTGCACCGCATCGCAGAACTCTGCGGCGAGGCGCTGGCGGCGCAGGTCGCGCAGACCATGGTGGTGGCGCTGCGGCGCGGCCCGCAAGACCCGGAGCTGTCGCCCTTCCTGGCCTACCGCAACCACCTGCATGCCGCGCTGCACCGCGTGCAGGACGCGGTCAGCGAGCAGCCGCAGGCCGACTGGAGCGTGCCGCGCATGGCCGAGGTGGCGCATACGTCGGTACGGCATCTCACGCGGCTGTTCATGGAGCATGCGGGCGTCGCGCCGCTGGCCTACCTGCGCAGGCTGCGGCTGGCGGTGGCGCAGCTCGCGCTGGCCTCGGGCGCCAGCGTCACGCGGGCGGCGGAGCAGTCGGGCTTCGGCTCCGACACGCAATTGCGCCGCGCGTGGCACCAGTTCGGCTTGCCGGGCTCGCCCTCGGAGGCCGGCCAGGCTTTCAAGGCCTGAGCTGCGGCACCCGGCGCCAAGCGTTCACCCGGCCATGCAGGCCCGCGCACGCGCGAGCAGCAACGCACGCTCGCGCGTGTTGCGCGTGAGCGCGGCGGCGCGGTCGAACTCCCTGCGCGCCTCGTCGTGGCGCCCGAGTTTGAACAGCAGGTCGCCGCGCACCGTCGGCAGCAGGTGGTAGCCCTTGAGCGCGGGCTCGTCCATGAGCGCGTCGACCACCTCCAGCCCCGCCGCCGGTCCGAATGCCATCGACAGCGCGACCGCGCGGTTGAGCTCGACGATGGGCGACGGCGCGAGCTCGGCCAGCGCGTCGTAGAGCGCGGCGATGCGTGCCCAGTCGGTTTCGTCGGCCGTGCGCGCACGGCCATGGCAGGCGGCAATGGCGGCCTGCAGCGCGTAGGGGCCGAGCGCGCCGCCGAGCGATTCGGCCCGCGCAAGCGCGGCCAGGCCTCGTCGGATCAGCATGTGGTCCCAGCGCGCACGGTTCTGCTCGAGCAGCAACACCGGCTCGCCCGAGGCGCCGACGCGCGCTGCGGTGCGCGAGGCCTGGATTTCCATCAGCGCGACGAGGCCGTGCACTTCCGCCTCCTTGGGCACCAGCTCGGCCAGGATGCGGCCGAGGCGCAGGGCCTCGTCGCACAGCGCGGGGCGCATCCAGTCGTCGCCGGCGGTGGCCGAATAGCCTTCGTTGAAGATCAGGTAGATCACCTCGAGCACCGAAGCGAGCCGGCCTTCCAGCTCGCGGCGGCGCGGCACCTCGAAGGGCACGCGCGCCTCGGCCAGCGTGCGCTTGGCGCGCACGATGCGCTGCGCCACGGTGGCCTCGGGCACGAGGAACGCGCGTGCGATCTCGTCGGTCGCGAGGCCGCCCATCAAACGCAGCGTGAGCGCCACCCGCGCCTCGGTCGACAGCACCGGATGGCAGGCGGTGAACACCAGCCGCAGCAGGTCGTCGCCGATGTCGTCGTCAAGCGCCGCATCGACCGCGTCGGCGAAGTCGGCCTGCGCCATTTCGTGCTGGGCATCGAGCTCGCGGCCGATCTCGCCGGCCTTGTGCTCGGCCAGTTGCCGGTGGCGCAGGCGGTCGAGCGCGCGGCGCTTGGCCACGGCGGTGAGCCAGGCGGCGGGGTTGTCGGGCACGCCTTCGCCGGGCCACTGCTCGAGGGCAGAGACAAGCGCGTCCTGCGCCAGTTCTTCGGCCAGGCCCACGTCGCGCACCATGCGCGCGACGGTGGCGATGATCTTCGCGGACTCCATGCGCCACACCGCCTCGACGGTGCGGCGGATGGCGCCCTCGCGGCCCTCTTCTGCGGTCACGGCGGCTCCCGCGATGCGCCGGGAGCTGTCAGCCGCCGGTCTTGCCGCGGGCCTCGGTCTCGGCGCGCAGGCGGTCTTCCTGGGCAAGAAGCTCAGGCGTCATGGCGTCGCCGAAGTCGGCGGCCTCGAACACCTGGCGGATCTCGATCTCGCCCTCCTGGAAGGGGCTGCGCTTGATCCACTCGATGGCTTCTTCCTTCGACTTGACCTGGAACAGCCAGAAGCCGGCCAGCAGCTCCTTGGTCTCGGCGAAGGGGCCGTCGATGACGGTGCGCTTGGTCGGGCCCTCGCAGCGCACGCGCGCGCCCTTGGAACTGGGGTGCAGGCCCTCGCCGGCCAGCAGCACGCCGGCCTTGACCAGTTCTTCGTTGAACTTGCCCATGGCGGTGAGGATTTCGGTGCTGGGCATCACGCCGGCTTCGGAATCGGCGTTGGCCTTGACCAGAATCATGAATCGCATGTCTTTTCTCCTGAAGTTGATGAGGCTGGGAGCCGCTGGAAACTGCTGCTCCTGTTCACACGTCGGACGAGCGGAAGTCGGATCGACACGGCGGCATCGATCTATCTGTAATTTTGTGTTTCCGGCTTCAGGCGGTGGCGTCAGGGCAAGGAGCTGCAGAAGCGCAGCACATGACCGTCGGGTTCGCGGATCGCGAATTCGCGCAGGCCCCAGGGCTGGGACACCGGCGGTTCGACGACCGTCACGCCGCGTTTCAGGTAAGCCGCATGCAGGCCGTCGATGTCCTTGCCCACGTGGATCACGATTTCGCCGCGCCAGGGCACGGCCCCGCGGGTGTTGCACTGCCACAGCCGCAGGTAGACCGGGTCGCCGTAGCTGCGGTCGCCCTTCTTCACGCGGGCATAGCTGGGCGGTTCGCCGGCGATGAAGTCGAGCTCGAAGCCCAGCACGTCGCGAAACCAGCGCGCGGCGCGCGACACGTCCGACACCGGCAGCACCGGCTGCACGCCGTGGAACTCATGCAGGGTGCCCAGGTCGGGCGCCGGGCTCACACCGGCCTTGGTGCCCATCTCAATTGGCCATGCGGCGCAGGGCGGCGACGCGCTCGGCGATCGCGTCGATGTCCAGGGCGTCTTCGGCCTTCGAAAGGTAGGTTTCGAGGTCGCGCACGGCCTGCGTGGTGTTGCCCTGCTCGGCGTGCGCGATGCCGCGGTCGCGGTATTCGCCCCAGGCGCCGGGCAGCAACGCAATCAACCGGTCCTGCACGGCAATGACGCGCAGCCAGTCTTCCTGCGCGTGGTGCACTTCCTTCAGGTTGCGCAGCATGCGCGCGATGATCTCGCGCGAGCTGGCCGGCTGCAGGTACAGGCCCAGCGGCACGTCGAAGTCGCCCACCAGGCCGTTGCTGCGCTTGTAGGGTTCGAGCCGCTCCCCGAGCTCTTCGCGCGACAGCGACTTGCCGGTGAACGGATCGATCACCACCTGCCCCTTGGGCAGCGTCACCTTGAGCATGAAGTGGCCCGGAAAGCCGATGCCCCGCGCCTGCAGGTCCAGGCCCTGCGCCAGTTCCATCCACAGCACCGCCAGCGAAATCGGAATGCCGCGGCGGGTGCGCAGCACGGCGTTCAGGTAGCTGTTGTCGGGATCGTAGTAGTCGTTGAGATTGCCGCCGAAGTTCAGGTCGTTGAAGAAGAACTGGTTCAGCGCGCGCAACCGCGCCAGCGGGGCCGCGTCGGCGGGCAGGCGGCGCTTCAGGCGGGCCAGGAGCTGGTCGACGTCGCCCAGCACCTGCTGCACGTCGAGGTCGGGGTACTCGTCCTGCGCCAGGCTGGCGGCGGCTTCGAGCAGCGGAAAGTGATCGTCGCTGCGGACCAGCGATTCGAAATACTCCAGCGCGGAGGGAACCTGAAAGCTGAACGTCATGTGTCTTTGTAGAGGAGCCCGCCGGGGGCGTCAAGGCGTGTTCAGCGGCGCAGAAAACTGCGCAAGCGAACGCCCGCCGCCGCCAGCACGCCGAAGTACACCACCACGGAAGCGGCGATCAGCGCGGCCAGCAGGCCGATGCGCAGCAGGCGCTGCGCGCGCAGGCCGACCCAGTCGAAATGCGCCGAGCCCCACGCCAGCAGCGCCGCCAGCACCAGCGTGCCCGCCAGCACCTGCAGCGCGAACTTGCCCCAGCCGGGTTCGGGCTTGTAGCTGCCGCGGCGGATCAGGCCGGCCAGCAGCCAGGCCGAATTGACCAGCGCCCCGATGGCGATGGTCAGCGTGAGCGCCGCGTGCTGCAGCACCGGCACCAGGAAGACGTTGAGCACCTGCGTCAGCACCAGCACGCCCACGGCGATGAGCATCGGCGTGCGCGTGTCGTGCTTGGCGTAGTAGCCGGGCGCGAGCACCTTCACGGCCACGATGCCCACGAGGCCGACGCCGTAGCCCATCAGCGCCAGGGTCGTGCGGCCCACGTCCTCGCCGGTGTAGGCGCCATTGTGGAAAAGCACCGCCACCAGGGGCCTGGCAAAAAGCAGCAACGCGATGGCGCAGGGCGCCGAAAGCATGACCACGAGGCGCAGGCCCCAGTCGAGCAGCGACGAATAGCGCGCATCGTCCTTGGCGGCACGGGCGCTGGAGAGCTGCGGCATCAGCACCACGCCGAGCGCAACGCCGAGCATGGCGGTGGGAAATTCCATCAGCCGGTCGGCATTGGTGATCCAGGTCACGCTGCCCACCGCGAGGTGCGAGGCGATCTGCGTATTGATGAGCAGCGAGATCTGCGCCACGCTGACGCCCAGCAGCGCGGGCAGCATCAGCCTGAGCACCTTGCGCGTGTTCGGGTCGGTCCACGCGGTGCGCAGCGCCCGCAGGCTCACGCCGATGCGCGGCAGCAACCCGAGCCTGCGCAGCGCCGGAATCTGCAGGGCCAGTTGCAGCATGCCCCCCACCAGCACGCCCACGCACTGCGCGTAGATCGGCTCCACGCCCCAGCGCCGGAAAAGCGGCGCGCCGATCACGATCGACAGGATCAGCGCGATGTTCAGCAGCACCGGCGAAGCCGCCGGCACCGCGAACTTGCGCCAGGTATTGAGAATGCCCCCGGCCAGCGCCACCAGCGACATGAAGCCGATGTACGGGAACATCCAGCGCGTCATGACCACGGCCGAGTCGAAGCCCGGCAACCCGCTTGCCATCGCCCACACCATCAGGGGCGCACCGACCACGCCGGCCACGCAGACGATCAGCAGCGTCCAGGTCAGCAGGGTGGCGACATGGTCGATCAGCTGCCGCGCGCCTTCCTGGCCGTCTTCGGTCTTGCGCGCGGCCAGCACCGGCACGAAAGCCTGGCTGAAGGCGCCTTCGCCGAAGACGCGGCGAAACAGGTTGGGAATGCGGAAGGCGACGTTGAACGCGTCGGTCAGCGCGCTGACGCCGAAAACCGAGGCGAAAAGCACGTCGCGCACAAGGCCCGTGATCCGCGAAGCGAGAGTCAGCAGGGAGACGGTGGAGGCGGATTTGAGCAGGGACACGGGGGCCGAGTTTAGGCCCCGCCGGCCGCGGGAACGGGCCGATTCGGGCGCGAATTGGGAGAAAGGGCCAACCCGGCCTATAATGGAGGGCTTTGCTGCATCATCCTCAGACACCTAAGGAACTAAATCATGGCATCCGCCAAGCCCAAGAAAAAGAACCCGCGCCTCGCCTCCGGCCGTAAGCGCGTCCGCCAGGACACCAAGCTCAACGCTGCGAACACCTCGCTGCGCTCCAAATACCGTACCGCTGTCAAGAACGTCGAAAAGGCTGTTCTGGCTGGCGACAAGACCAAGGCAAGCGAACTGTTCGCGAAGGCCCAGAGCATCGTCGACACCGTCGCCGACAAGGGCATCTTCCACAAGAACAAGGCCGCCCGCGACAAGAGCCGCCTGTCGGCCAAGGTCAAGGCCCTCGCCCTGGCGCCTGAAAAGGCCGCCGCCTGACACCTGTCAGGCAAGCCCGGACCGGAATTCTTCGGTCCGCCGTTTGATCGGGGTGCGCTGCAGCAAAGTGTAAAAAACCGCCTTCGGGCGGTTTTTTCATGCCTGATCGGCTCGCAAAAAGAAAAAGGCCTGTCTGTCAGGCCTTCTTGGGGGGGATGGGCGTGTCGGGCACCAGGCAGGCCTCGGCGACCTGCAGGTCGTTGTCTTTCGCGAAGTTCACGCAGAAGTCCCAGGCCATGGGCTCGGCATCGCGCAGCGCGCGGTTCACGACCACGCACTTCACGCCGTTGATGGTCGTCGGCACGCACCAGGGGGAGTAGCTCAGGTAGCTGCCGGGAAAGGCGCCGCCGGGGCGGAAGGAGCTCATCACGCCGGCAAGGCGCTCGGCCCAATCGCTCGGGCGAAAGGTCCGTCCATCCTTGGTGATGCCCTGGATGAAGATTTCTTTGGCTGTGGGGGAAATCATCGTTGAATGAGGCGCCCGAGCAGGTGCTGCGGTGCAACACGCGATTCTATCTTCGCCACTTTTTGCATCCTGAACATGGGGCATTGCTGTAATGCGGAATCCTCAACGAAGCCGTCAAACCGCACGCCTAGAATCCGCGTTCCCTATCTGGAGAACCCGAATGAGCGCTACCGCCCAGCCCACCTCGCCCCACGTCATGAACACCTACGGTCGCCTGCCGATCGCACTGTCGCACGGCCAGGGCTGCCGAGTCTGGGACACCGCGGGCAAGGCCTACATCGACGGCCTCGGCGGCATTGCCGTCAACACCCTGGGCCACAACCACCCCGAGCTGGTGCCCGCCCTGCAGGACCAGCTGACCAAGCTGATCCACAGCTCCAACTACTACCACGTTCCCGGCCAGGAGCAGCTGGCCGCCAAGCTGACCGAACTGTCGGGCCTCACCAACGTCTTCTTCTGCTCCACCGGCCTCGAAGCCAACGAAGCCGCCCTGAAGCTGGCCCGCAAGTACGGCCACGACAAGGGCATCGAGCGCCCCGAAATCGTCGTCTACGAAGCCGCCTTCCACGGCCGCAGCATCGCCACGCTGTCGGCCACCGGCAACCCCAAGGTGCAGGCCGGCTTCGGCCCGCTGGTCGAGGGCTTCATCCGCGTGCCGCTGAACGACATCGAAGCGCTGAAGAAGGCCACCGAGGGCAACCCGAACGTGGTCGCCGTGTTCTTCGAGACCATCCAGGGCGAAGGCGGCATCCACCCGATGCGCTGGGAATACCTCAAGCAGGTGCGCGCGCTGTGCGACGAGCGCGACTGGCTCATGATGATCGACGAAGTGCAGTGCGGCATGGGCCGCACCGGCAAGTGGTTCGCCCACCAGTGGGCGGGCATCAAGCCCGACGTGATGCCGCTGGCCAAGGGCCTGGGTTCGGGCGTGCCGATCGGCGCCGTGGTGGCCGGCCCCAAGGCCGCCGGCATCTTTGCCCCCGGCAACCACGGCACCACCTTCGGCGGCAACCCGCTGGCCATGCGCGCCGGCGTCGAGACCATCCGCATCATGGAAGAGCACAAGCTGCTCGAGAACGCCGCCACCGTGGGCGCCCACCTGAAGGCCGCGCTGGAGCGCGAAATCGGCGGCCTGAGCGGCGTGAAAGAAGTGCGCGGCCAGGGCCTGATGCTGGGCATCGAGCTCGACCGCCCCTGCGGCGTGATCCTGAACCGCGCCTGCGACGCCGGCCTGCTGCTGAGCGTGACGGCCGACAAGGTGATCCGCCTCGTGCCGCCGCTCATCCTGACCATCGCCGAGGCCGACGAGATCGTCGCCATCCTCGCGCCCATCGTCAAAGCCTTCCTGTCGGAGCCCGCACCCCAATGACGACCGCCACCGCGAACACGAACATCCGGCACTACCTGCAGTTCGCCGACTTCACGGCCGACGAATACGCCTACCTCTTCGACCGCATGGCGGTCATCAAGAAGAAGTTCAAGACCTACGAGAAGCACCAGCCGCTGGTCGACCGCACGCTGGCCATGATCTTCGAGAAGGCCAGCACGCGCACCCGCGTGAGCTTCGAGGCCGGCATGTACCAGCTCGGCGGCAGCGTGGTCCACCTGACCACCGGCGACAGCCAGCTGGGCCGTGCCGAGCCCATCGAGGACAGCGCCAAGGTCATCAGCCGCATGGTCGACATCGTCATGATCCGCACCTACGAGCAGACCAAGATCGACGCCTTCGCGGCGCACTCGCGCGTGCCGGTCATCAACGGCCTGACCAACGAGTTCCATCCCTGCCAGATCCTGGCGGACATCTTCACGTACATCGAGCACCGCGGTTCCATCCAGGGCAAGACCGTGGCGTGGGTCGGCGACGGCAACAACATGGCCAACACCTGGCTGCAGGCGGCCGAGATCCTGGGCTTCACGGTGCACGTGAGCACGCCCAGCGGCTACGAGGTCGACCAGTCGATCGCCGGCATCCGCTCGGGCGACAGCTACAAGGTCTTCAAGGACCCGATGGAAGCCTGCCGCGGCGCCGACCTCGTCACCACCGACGTCTGGACCAGCATGGGCTACGAAGCCGAGAACGAAGCCCGCCGCAAGGCCTTCGCCGACTGGTGCGTCGACGAGGACATGATGCGCGCCGCCCAGCCCGACGCGCTCTTCATGCACTGCCTGCCCGCCCACCGCGGCGAGGAAGTGCAGGCCGAAGTCATCGACGGACCGCAGTCGGTGGTGTGGGACGAGGCGGAGAACCGCCTTCACGCCCAGAAGGCGCTGATGGAGTTCCTGCTGCTCGGCAGGCTCTGAGAAGCTTTCGATCCGCCAGGGCCCGCGCATGGAGCTGATGACCCGCTACCTTCCGCGCTACCAGTTCGCGGAAGAACACAGCCTCCACGTGCCGGCCTCGCCTGCTCGCGTGCTCGACATGGCGGCCCGGCCCGATGTGGTCGACGACCCGGTCGCCCGCCGCCTGATCTCGCTGCGCGAGTTGCCGAACCGGCTGGCCGGGCGCCTGGGCTTCGCGTCGGCGCTGCAGAACCGGCCGGCATTCAGCCTCGGCGAATTCACCCAGCTCGGCCGAGACGGCGAACGCGAACTCGCTTTCGGCCTCGCGGGCCGCTTCTGGCGGTCGGACTACGGACTGGTCCCGCTCGCCGATGCCCGCGCCTTCGCCGCGCTCGATGCCACGGGCATTGCCAAGCTGGTGCTCAATTTCACCGCCCAGCCCGAGGGCCAGGGCACGCGCCTGACGACCCGCACCCGCGTCTGGTGCGGCGACGATGCGGCACGCCGCCGCTTCACCCCCTACTGGCTGCTGATCCGGCCCGCGAGCGGGCTGATCCGTCGCCGCCTGCTGAGGCGCGTGCACGACGCCGCCCTTCTTGCCCCATGAACCCCTGCCAGCAATGCGGCGCCTGCTGCGCCAGCTACCGCGTCGACTTCAGCGTGCACGAACTCGACGACAACGGCGGCAGGGTGCCGTCCGGCCTTGCCGTCGAGGTGAACGACAGCCTCTGCCGCATGCGCGGCACCGATCACACGCCGATGCGCTGCGCCGCCCTCACCGGCAAGATCGGCGAATCGGTGAGCTGCGGCATCTACGAATGGCGGCCCAATCCGTGCCACGAGCTGCAATCGGGCAGCGACGCCTGCGAGCGCGCGCGGGCCCGCCACGGGCTGCCGACGCTGCCGTCGCCGCACTGAGCCTGCGCTTCAACTCGTCACGCAGGGTGTTGGAAATAACCGACACCACGACCCCTCGCCCGGCGCTAACTTCGCGCCATGGCTCCATCACATCAGCACCGCATCTGGGACATTTCGCCGCCCGTGCATGAAGGCGCGCCGGTCTTTCCCGGCGACACGCCCTACCAGCAGCGCTGGGCCGCGACCATCTCGCCTGGCTGCCCGGTGAACGTCAGCGAGATCAAGCTCTCGCCCCACGTCGGCGCGCACGCCGACGCCCCGCTGCACTACGACCCCGAGGGCCAGGCCATCGGCAACGTCGACCTCACGCCCTTCCTCGGCCCCTGCCGCGTGATCCATGCGATCGACAAGGGCCCTCTGATCGAGTGGGAGCACATCGCACACGCCATCGACAGCCACCTGCCCCAGCGCGTGCTGGTGCGCACCTACGACAGCATGCCGGTCGGCCACTGGGACCCGCAGCTCGCGGCCTATGCGCCCGCCACCGTCGAGCGCCTCGCGGCCATGGGCGTGAAGCTCATCGGCATCGACACCGCCAGCATCGACCCGGCCGACAGCAAGACGCTGGAGAGCCACCAACGCATCCGCCGCCTCGACCTGCGCGTGCTCGAGAACCTCGTGCTCGACGACGTGCCCGAAGGCGACTACGAACTCATCGCGCTGCCGCTGAAGCTGGTCAGCGCCGATGCCTCCCCCGTTCGCGCCGTGCTGCGCGAACTTCCCCGCTGAAACCTCCACCATGACGACACTTGCAGACTGCCGCGCGCTCGACGCGCAAGACCCGCTGCGCGCCCTGCGCGACCAATTCATCGTGCCCGAGGGCGTGCTCTACCTCGACGGCAACTCGCTCGGCGTGATGCCCAAGGCCGCGCCCGCGCGCATCGCCGAAGTGGTGACCAAGGAATGGGGCGAAGGCCTCATCCGCTCCTGGAACACCGCGAGCTGGTTCGACCTGCCGCAGCGCCTGGGCGACAAGGTGGCCCGCCTGATCGGCGCCGCGCCCGGCGAAGTGGTGTGCACCGACAGCACCTCGGTCAACCTCTACAAGGTGCTGTTCGCTGCCCTTTCACAGCAGAAGGACAGCGGCCGCAAGCTGGTGGTGAGCGAGCGCAGCAACTTCCCGACCGACCTCTACATCGCCGAGTCGCTGTGCCGTGAGCGCGGCTTCACGCTCAAGCTGATCGACGCAAGCGAATTGCCCGGCGTGCTGACCGACGAAGTGGCCGTGCTGATGCTCACGCACGTCAACTACCGCACCGGTGCCATGCACGACATGAAGGCCGTCACCGCCGCCGCGCATGCCGTGGGCGCGCTCACGGTGTGGGACCTCGCGCACAGCGCGGGCGCCGTGCCGGTTGCGCTGAACGACAGCAACGCCGACTACGCCATCGGCTGCGGCTACAAGTACCTCAACGGCGGCCCCGGCGCGCCGGCCTTCGCCTGGGTGCACACGAAGCACGCGGGCGCATTCGAGCAGCCGCTGTCCGGCTGGTGGGGCCACGCGGCGCCCTTCGAGTTCACGCCCCAATACCGCCCTGCCCCGGGCGTGGGCCGCTACCTGTGCGGCACGCAGCCGATCATCGCGCTGGCCGGGCTCGAATGCGGGCTCGACACCGTGCTCGCGGCCGAGTCGTTCAACGGCGACCACGGCGCGATGGCCGCGCTGCGCACCAAGTCGCTCGCGCTGACCGACATGTTCATCAGGCTGGTCGAGGAACGCTGCGCCGGCCACGGCCTCTCGCTGGTCACGCCGCGCGACCATGCCCAGCGCGGCTCGCAGGTCTGCCTCAGTCGCGAGGAAGGCGCCTACGCCATCGTGCAGGCGCTGATCGCGCGCGGCGTCATCGGCGACTACCGCGCCGGCGACTCGCAGATGCCCGACATCCTGCGCTTCGGCTTCACGCCGCTGTACATCGGCTTCGAGGACGTGTGGAACTCGGTCGAGCATCTGGTGCAGGTGCTCGAGACCGGCGAGTGGCGACGCCCTGAATTCAACCGCAAGAGCGCAGTGACATGAGCACCGAACACAGCCCCGAGCGCATCGTCCACGAAGAAAAGGCGCAGCTGGACTTCAGCAAGTCCATGAGCTACGGCGACTACCTGCACCTCGACGAGATCCTCAACGCGCAGCATCCGCTCTCGCCCGCGCACGACGAGATGCTGTTCATCGTGCAGCACCAGACCAGCGAGCTCTGGATGAAGCTCATGCTGCACGAGCTGCGCGCCGCCACCGCCTGCATCGCCGAAGAAAAGCTGGCCGACGCCTTCAAGATGCTGGCCCGCGTGAGCCGCATCATGGAACAGCTGGTGAGCGCGTGGACCGTGCTCTCGACCATGACGCCGCCCGAATACACGGCGATGCGCCCCTACCTCGCCAACTCCAGCGGCTTCCAGAGCGCACAGTACCGCTGCATCGAGTTCGCGCTCGGCAACAAGAACGCCGCCATGCTCAAGCCGCACGCGCACCGCGCCGACCTGCTCGCGCAGGTGGACGCGGCCTACCGCGCGCCTTCCCTGTACGACGAGTCGCTGCGCCTGCTCGCGCGCCACGGCCTGCCCGTGCCCGCCGACCGGCTGGAGCGCGACTGGACGCAGCCCTACGAAATGAGCGACGGCGTGGAGGCGGCATGGCTCACCGTCTACCGCAATCCGCACGACCACTGGGACCTGTACCAGCTCGGCGAGAAGCTCACCGACCTCGAAGACGCCTTCCGCCTCTGGCGCTTCCGCCATGTGACGACGGTCGAGCGCGTGATCGGTTTCAAGCGCGGCACCGGTGGCACCGGCGGCGTGAGCTACCTTCGCAAGATGCTCGACGTGGTGCTGTTCCCGGAGATCTGGAAGCTGCGCACGGACCTCTAGATCTGCAGCCTCGCCGTGCAAACGCCCTCACGAGGCTGGGGTGGTCCGGATTGTTCCTTCGGCGCAACACGCTACAGTTTTGGAAACAACGGAGGCCACCGCCATGCACGACATCCGGTTCACACCCGAAGAGCTTTCCACCCTGCGCGAACACGGCGTCGTGCTGTTCGCCAACCGCGTGATCTTCGACGCGCAGCCGCCGATGCCCCAGGCACGGATTGCCGCCGTGCAGTCGCTGTGCGCGGGGCCGATCCCCGGCGGACTGCTCGCGCTGTGGGAAGTCACCGCGGGCGGGCGGCTCGACTACGACCTGTCGCTCGAGATGAACGGCAACCTCGAAGGCATCAGCTGGACCGAGCTGTTCTGGAACGGCAGCGACGGCTATCACGACCTGCAGGGCTGGATCAACCACGAACTGGAACTGGCGCAGGAAGCCGCCGAAGAAAGCGGCGAACCATGGAGCGGCAAGCTCACGCACCTGCCCTTCGGCGGCTTCGAATACACCGACCGCATCTACGCGGTGGTCGAGCCCGGCGCCGAGCACGGCCAGATCGTCGCCTGGAAGAAGGGCCTGCCGCCGGCCTGGACGCATGCGCTGCATGAAGACAGCGTGAACACCGTCGCCTCCGACCTGATGGGCGCCTTCGCTGCGCTGCACCTGGACGAAGACCCGCTGGCCCCCACGAGCGACTATTTCGCGGGGCAGACGCTGCTCGAGTACCTGGACGACCGGCACGAGGAACACGGGCTCGACCTCGACCTGATGGACAAGCTGGTCGCCTTCTATTCGCGCGCCGTGGTCGACTGGCGCACGCCGCTGGCCGAAGGCACGCTGCGCCACAAGCCATCGCTCGCACGCGTGGCGCTGCGCCACGCCATCGCGACGGACGACGCCGACATGGTCGCCCAGCTCGCCGCTGCGGGCGTGGGCTTCGACGGGCCGCTGCAAGGCAGTGCGCTTGCGGTCGATGTCGCGGTCGGGAATGGCGCCTTCGCCGCTGCGGCGGCGCTGGTGCGTGCCGGTGCGCCGGTGCCTGCGGACGCGCTGGGCAGCATCGACGGGCAGATCTCGCCCGAACTCACGGCCGCGCTGCTGGCCAACGGTGCGGAGCCCGACGTGGCGGCCATCGTGAAGTGCGCGGCCTGCGGTGCGCCCGCGAGCGCGCACCTGATCGCCGAAGCCTGCGAGCGGGCAGGCATCGACGTGGCACCGGCCTTCGTCGCGGACCGCGATGCGATGCTGCTGGAACTGGAGACCACGCTGGCGCAGATGCAGGTCGGCAAGCTCGGCCACTACCTGGGGCAGGAAGGAATCGCCGAGCGCATCGAGCACCTGCAGGCGTTCCGGCTCTAGGGCTCCAGGGCTACCCGCCGTAGAGCCAGGGCTGGTCGAGCAGCTTCGCGCCCAGCAGGCGCATTGCCATGTCGCGGCCCAGCCGCACCGCGCCGGTCGCGTGGAAGATTTCGCCGTTGCGGCGCGCCCTGGCCTGCACCTGCGCATTGCGCGCCCAGCGCGCCTCGGCATAGCGCGCGAAGGCCGCCGGCACCTCCTCCGCGTTGCCCTCGCCCAGCGCATCGGCCAGCGCCAGCGCATCTTCGATGGCCATGCCCGCGCCCTGCGCGAGGTAGGGAACCATCGGATGCGCGGCGTCGCCCACCAGCGCGACGCGTTCGTGCGCCATGTCGGCTGCGCAGGTCATGGGCGCCCGGTCGCCGAGCGACCATGCGCGCCAGGCTGGCATGGCGTCGAGCAGCGACTGCAGGGCGCCGCAGCTGCGGCCCATGGCCTGCCTGAGCGCGGCGATGCTGCTGGCCTGGTCCCAGTCGCGAGCGTCGCCCGCGGGCGCCGATTCGGCGATCACGACCACGTTGAGCCAGTCGCCGCCGCGCACCGGATACGCCACCGCATGCAGGCGCGGCCCCAGCCACACGTCGACCTGCCTGCGGCGCAGCGCAGCGGGAAGCTTCGCCTGCTCGATCATCGAGCGCCATGCCGTGTGGCCGGTGACGCGGGGCGGCTCCGCGGCCGACGGGGTGTCGAGCTGGCGCCGCACCAGGCTCCAGAGGCCGTCGGCGCCGACGATCGCCTCGCCTTCCCAGGCGCGCGCGTCGGTGCTCGACACGCAGACCAGGTCGTCGCTGGTCTCGACCTGCGTGATGCGCGCGGCGGTGACGAGCGTGCCGGTGCCGCGCGCACGCACGGCGTCGAGCAGCAGGCCGTGAAGGTCGGCACGGTGCACGCAGAAGTAAGGGGCGCCGTAGCGCTGCTGCATGGCGTCGCCGAGCGGCATGCGGGCCAGGTCGGAGCCGCTGTCGGCGCTGTGGACCACGAGCGCATCGGGCCGCGCCGCGATGGCCGCGAGCCCCGGCCCCAGGTCCAGCTGCTGGAGGCGCCGCGTGGCGTTGGGGCCGAGCTGCACGCCGGCGCCGATTTCGCCGAAGACGGCGGCCTGCTCGAAAACGTCGGCCCGGTGCCGATGCCGGGAAAGCGCCAGCGCGGTAGCCAGCCCCCCGATGCCGCCCCCGGCGACGAGGATGTGCGCGGGCATCGGTCTCAGCGGCTTCGCGTGGACGGGCGGGTGGTGGTGGCCTGGTCGGCTTCCGTGGGTTTGAGGGGAGTCTTGGGAGCGCAGCTTCCGCAGCTGTCGCACGAGCCGCAGCCCGATGTCCTGGCGAGCGATGCGGCCAGTTCCCTGGCGCGCTCTTCGTCGACCCAGCCCGCGCGATGCGTGCCGGCCGCGAGCTTCTGCGCGGCACCGCGCCGCCAGCCTGCGGGCATCCAGCGCCAGACCGCGTAGAACGCGGCGGCTGCGACGATGAATCCGACGATCAGTTGTTGCGTCATATCTCGAATACTCCAGTCCCCAAGCCTACTCCAGGAATACCGCGGAACCGGCTTTGCCGGGCCGCAGGTATTGCCCCTGCAAGGGGGTTGGCGGCCACACGAAGTGGGCAAGCCTGGGGGTTTGCTTTTTTACCCTGCTCCGAGTGCCACCGCAACGCGGTAGGTGATGAAACAGGCCATATAGGCAAGCGCGAAAAGGTACCCGGCCATGATCCACACGTACTTCCACGAGCCGGTCTCGCGCTTCACCGCGGCGAGCGTCGAAATGCACTGCGGCGCGAACACGTACCAGACCAGCAGCGACAGCGCGGTCGCCAGCGACCAGCTGCCCGCGATCAGCGGTTCCAGCTGGCCCGCCACGTCGTCGCCCGTGGCCGACAGCGCGTACACCGTGCCCAGCGCGCCCACGGCGACTTCGCGCGCGGCCATGCCCGGCACCAGCGCGATCGAGATCTGCCAGTTGAAGCCGATGGGCGCGAAGATGTGCTCCAGCCCGCGGCCGATCATGCCGGCCAGGCTGTACTGGATGGCCGGTCCGGTCGCGCCTTCTGGCGGCGACGGGAAGGTCGAGAGAAACCACAGCAGGATGGTCAGCGTGAGGATGATCGTGCCCACGCGCTGCAGGAAGATCCATGCGCGCTCGTACAGGCCCAGCGCCAGGTTGCGCGGGTTGGGCCAGCGGTAGGCGGGCAGCTCCATCATCAGCGGCGAATGCGCGGTGTTGTCGCGGAAGCGCTTCATCACCCACGCCACGGCCATGGCCGAGACGATGCCGAACACATACAGCGCGAACAGCACCACGCCCTGCAGGTTGAACACCCCGCCCACGGTGCGCGCCGGAATGAAGGCCGCGATGAGCAGCGCATACACCGGCAGCCGCGCCGAACAGGTCATGAGCGGCGCGATCATGATGGTGGTGATGCGGTCGCGCCAGTTGCTGATGGTGCGCGTGGCCATCACGCCCGGAATGGCGCAGGCGAAGCTCGACAGCAGCGGAATGAACGAGCGGCCCGACAGGCCCACGGTGCCCATCACGCGGTCGAGCAGGAAGGCCGCGCGCGGCAGGTAGCCGGAGTCTTCGAGCGCGAGGATGAACAGGAAAAGAATCAGGATCTGCGGCAGGAAGACGATGACGCCGCCCACGCCCGCGATCACGCCGTCGACCAGCAGGCTCTGCAGCATGCCCTCGCCCATGTGCGCCTTGATGAGGCCGCCGAGCGCCTCGGTGCCGGCCTTGATGGCGTCCATCGGCACGTTGGCCCAGCTGAACACCGCCTGGAACATCAGGAACATGGTGACGGCCAGCACCAGCATGCCCCACACGGGGTGCAGCACCAGGCGGTCGATGCGGTCGCTGGTGGCGAGGCTGCCGACCGGCTCTTTCACCGTGAGGCCGAGGATGCGGCGCACCTCGCGCTGCGTGGCCAGCACGTCGTCCAGGCCAGGCGCCTGCCAGGGCTGCGGCGCGGCGGCGGCCACGGGCGCGTCGAGCGCCTCGAGCAGGCCCTGCGCGCCGCCGGTGTGCACGCCGACAGTCTCGATGACCGGCACACCCAGCTCGCGCGAGAGCGCGGCCTTGTCGACCACGATGCCCTGCTTGCGGGCCATGTCGGTCATGTTGAGCGCCACCACCATCGGCAGGCCGAGCCTCCTGGCTTCGAGCACCAGGCGCAGGTTCAGCCGCAGGTTGGTGGCGTCGGTAACGCACACCAGCAGGTCGGGCAGGGCTTCCTTGCTCTGGCCGGTGACGATGTCTCGGGTCACGGCCTCGTCGGCGCTCAGCGCATTCAGGCTGTAGGCGCCCGGCAGGTCGAGCACGAACACGCGCCTGCCCGAGGGCGTGCGCAGCGTGCCTTCCTTGCGCTCGACGGTCACGCCGGCGTAGTTGGCCACCTTCTGGCGGCTGCCGGTGAGCAGGTTGAACAGCGCGGTCTTGCCGCAGTTGGGATTGCCCAGCAAGGCGATGCGGCCCGGCTGCGCGGTGGGCGCAAAGCCGCCGGGGCCCTGGATGACGGCCTCAACCATGGTTGGCAGCTCCCGGCGTCACGTGGATGAGCGCGGCTTCGTGGCGGCGCAGCGCGAAGGTGGTGTGCCCCAGCCGTACGGCCAGCGGCTCGCGCCCGGGAATGCCGCTGGCCACGATGCGCACCGCTTCGCCCGGCACGAAGCCGATTTCGGTCAGGCGCAACACGAGTTCGCGGTCATCCGCGCTCTCGGGGCGCGCCACGTCGATCACGGTGGCCCACTGGTTGTCGGGAAGCTGGTCGAGGTGCAGGACGGCGGATGCCGGCGCTGCGCCGTTGTCTTTGGTGTGCACGGTGAGAGGGCGCCCTGAATATCGGCGCGCCAAGTAAGCAATACCCGAATGCTATCAATTCTCACTCGCGCAAACCTGACCACCCTTCAAAAAGGCGGGGTGCAGCCCAGAAACACCGCGGAACTGGCTATGCCAGGCCGCAGGTGTTGCCCCCGGTAGGGGGAAGGCGAAGCGACACGAAGTGCGCGCAGCCTGGGGGCGAGCCTAGTTCAGCCCGAGCATGCCGCGCAGCTTGGACAGGTCTTCGGCCAGCGTATTGACGCGGCCCGCCAGCAGCTTGCGGTCACGCTCGGTGAGCTTCGAATAGGTTTCGAAGCCGCCGTCGGCCGTCCTGTACTTGGCCAGCGTGTCGAACACCACCTTGAAATTGGCGTCGGTCTTGTCCGAGAAGGCCTTGTTTTCCTTCACGACCAGCGGGCGCAGCAGTTCGACGATCTTGAAAGCGCCCTCGAAATTCGACTGGAAGTCCCACAGGTCGGTGTGGCTGTAGCGGTTTTCCTCGCCGGAGATCTTGGTCGCGGCCACTTCTTCCATCAGCACCGCGGCGCCGCCCACCACCTTCTCGGGCGGGAAAGTCAGCGCACCCAGGCGCTTCTGCAGCTCGAGCACGTCGGCCAGCAGCTTGTCGGCCACCGGGTTGAGCTCCTTGGTGTTCTTCTGCACCCACAGGCCGTATTCGATGCGGTGGAAGCCGCCGAAGGCCGGGTCTTTCTCGGCCTTTTCGTGGTCGTCGGCGCGCGAGTCGATCGCCTTGTCGAGGTCGTTGAAAAGCTCGGCCACCGGCTCGATGCGCTCGTAGCTGGTGCGCGTGGGCGCATACAGCTTCTTCGCCTTCTCGATGTCGCCGGCCTTCACCGCGGCGGTGAAGGCGCGCGTGTCCGCGGCCAGCTTGCGCACGTTCTCGGCGACGTAGATCTTGTAGTCGGAGATCGGTCCGACCAGCTCGAGCGGCGACACGGCGGCCTGTGCGCCAAGGGCACAGAGCCCGGCGAAGCCTGCGACGAAAGTGGCGAGGAAGTGGCGGCGGAACTGCACGGTCATGGATCTCCTTGTTCTGGGCAGTGGTGAAAAAACTTGCGGCACCGATGCCGCCTCAGGCGGCCATCAGGCTGCGCCCCAGCCAGTCGTGCTCGTCCCGCACGCCCGGCAGCGTGAAGAAGAAGCCGCCGCCGATGGGCTTGATGTATTCCTCGAGCGGCTCGCCGTCCAGGCGCTTCTGCACCGCGATGAAGCCGTTCTCCAGGTTGGCCTGATAGCAGATGAACAGCAGCCCCATCTCGAGCTGGCCCGACTTGGTCACGCCGTTCGAATAATTGAAGGGCCGGCGCAGCATCAGGTTCTTGTCCGAGGCCTTGGTGCGCGGGTTCGCCAGCCGGATGTGCGCGTCCATCGGCGTGGCCTTGCCTTCGGGGTCCTTGGTGTAGTCGGGCACGTCGTGCTCGGTCTTGCCGCCGTCCATCGGCGCGCCGGTGGGCTTCAGGCGGCCCATGATGGCCTCTTGCTCCTGCAGCGGCGTGCGGTCCCAGCGCTCCACGAAGTTGCGGATGATGCGCACCGCCTGGTAGCTTCCGCCCACGGCCCAGGCGGGCTCGTCGCCGCCGGGCTGCACCCACACGATGCGGTCCATGAGCTTGTCGTCGGCCGAGTCGGGGTTGGCCGAGCCGTCCCTAAAGCCGAGGAAATTGCGCGCGCTCTCGGCCGGCTTGCCGGGCACCGCCGGAATGGGCGGCACGGTGCCTTCCTGCTTCCAGTGCAGCACCAGCAGGTCGGGCGTGTTCTTGATGATGTCGCGCAGCGCGTGGATGTTGGTGTCGGGCGTGTTGGCGCAGAACTGGATCGACAGGTCGCCGTGGCACAGCGCGGCGTCGAGCGCGTCGTTCGGGTGGCGCTGCATCTGGTTCAGCCGCAGGGGCTTTTTCTTCTCGAGGCCGAAGCGCTCGTCGAACAGCGAAGTGCCGACCGACACCGTCACCGTCAGCCCGTCGGGCTGCACCACCGGCCCGAGGATGCCGGAGCCCGCGGGCGGCAGCTTGGGGTCGGGGTCGGTCTGCGGGCCGCCCTGCGTGAGGAAGGCGATGCGCTCGGTGAGCGTGCGGAACAGCCGCTCCAGGTCGGCGCGGTTCTCGGCCAGCACGTAGAACGAAGCGATCATGCCGGCCGTAGGGCGCGGCGTGACGATGCCCGCCTGATGCCTGCCGCGGAAGGGCACGCGGTCTTGCGTGTGGGTGCTCTGCGGCGCGTCGGTCACTTGCGCGCCGCTGTCCGGCGAATTGGGCGGGCCCGAAGGCGCCGCGCCGGCACGGGCCGAGGCGGCCAAGCCCGCGAAGGCGACGCCGGCGGCGCCGAGCATGCGGCGGCGGTGCGGTGATTCGGGACGTCCCTCGGGCGGGACGGCTTCGTTGATCTTCGACTTTTCCATGGGGATGCCTGCTCTCACGTCATTCCAGGCCGAGCGCCGCGTTGACCTTGCCGAGTTCCTCGGCCAGCGCGCGCACGGGTTCGGCCAGTGCCTTTCTTTGCGCCTCGTCCAGCGGCGCGGGCTTGAAGCCCTCGCCATCGCGGTACGGGGCCAGCGCGGCGTCGAAGGCCGCGAAGCGCTCGTCCACGCTCTTCTGCAGCGCGGGCGCCGCCTTCACTAGCAGCGGCTGCAGCAGCTCGGCAATCTTCTTCGTGCCTTCGTAGGTGCCTTGCAGGTTGGCGGCTTCGGCGTGGCCGTAGTGGTCTTCGCCGCCGGCCGGCAGGTTGTCGGCCACGCGGCGCAGCAGCTTGGAGGCCGAGCCCGCGAGCCGCTCCGGCGGCATGTTGAGGCCGCGCAGGCGCTCCTTGAGGGTGCCGATGTCGCCCGCGAGCTTCTCGACCATGGGCGCGAGGCCCTTCACGTCGTTCTGGCTGTACAGCGCGTACTCGATGCGATGGAAACCGGTGAAGCCGGGGTCGGCCTCGCGCTTCTCGAAGTAGTCGGCGCGTGCGTTGATGCGGGTGTCGAGGTCGGCGAACAGCTCGGCCATCGGCTCGATGCGCTTGTAGGCCTGGTGCGCCGGCGTGTAGAGCGCCCTCGCCTGCTGCAGGTCGCCGGCCTTGACCGCGTCGGACAGCGCGCCCACGGCGTCTTCGAGCGAGCCCGCCTCCAGCCGCAGGAAGGTCTGGTATTCGGCCAGCGCACCGACGTAGTTAACCAGCGACGGCCGCGCCGCTTCGGCATCGGATGCGGCCGAAGGCGTGACGCGCAGCTTGCCGCGTGGGTTGCTGAGCAGGCCGCAGGTGATGGCGAACTCGCCCGGCTGCAGCTTGACCGTCATGGTCTGCGAGAAGCCGGGCGCGATGTTCTCGCGCTCTTCCACCACCATCACGCCGTCGAGAATTTCCCACTCGAGCGCGCGGTTCGACTTGTTGACGATGGTGAAGGTGGTGCGCCCCGCGGGCACGGTGATCTCGTTGGGGTCGCAGGCGTTGCCCTGGATCGTGACGGTGACGGCGTTGTCGGCCGCCTTGGGCGGCGCCTTGCGGGCCTCGTTCGAGGCATACCAGAAGGCCGCGAGGCCGGCGACCACCAGCAGCGCCGAGCCGGCCACCGCCGCGCGCATCAGTTTCGAGGTGGAGGGCTTGTTGTCGGAGGAAGAAGAAGACATTGCGGGTCTCAGCGGGCGACGGCCGCGCGTGGCGCCGGCGCGGGGGCCGGACGCAGGAAGAAGAACAGGGCGACGGCCAGGAAGGCCAGGTAGACGATGACCTCGCCCACCACGGGGGCGGCCTGGTAGCCCAGCAGGCCCGAGAGCACGGCGCCCACGGGGCTGTCCATCGGCAGCTTGTCGCTCATGTCGAACACCACCGTCTGCAGGTGGTTCCACACGCCGCCTTCATGCAGCTTGCGCAGGACGCCGGCCAGCAGACCGGCTGCCACCAGCAGGATGAACAGGCCGGTGAAGCGGAAGAAGCGGCGCAGGTCGAGCCGCACGCCACCCGAATAGAGACCCCAGCCAACGACCACCGACACCGCGATGCCGGCCAGCGCGCCCACGGGCGCTTCCCAGCCGCTGCTCTGCTGGAACACTGCCAGCAGGAAGAACACCGACTCCAGCCCTTCCCGCGCCACCGCGAGAAACACCATGCCGATCAGCGCCCAGCCCTGGCCGTCGGCACCCTTGGCGAGCGCGCTGTCGATGGAGGCCTGCAGCTCGCCCTTGATCGAGCGCGCCGCCTTGCGCATCCAGAACACCATCGACGTCAGCATGACCACCGCGATGAGCCCGACCACGCCTTCGAACAGCTCCTGCTGCTTCTGCGGAAACTCCGCCGCGAGCAATTGCAGGCCCGCGCCCGCGAACAGCGAGAGCGCGGCGGCCAGCAGCACGCCGACCCACACCGCGGGCATCAGCGCGCCGCGTCCGCTTTGCTTGAGGTAGCTGGCAACGATGCCGACGATCAGCGCGGCTTCGATGCCTTCGCGCAGCATGATGAGAAAGGGAATGAGCATCGGCTTCTGGATTCAGGGCATGGAGAGCCCAGGAGCCAACGAGCATACCGCATCAAATAAGATCCATTCTCATTTGATGGCTTTGATTACCGAATGGTAATGAAAGCGATGTGTCAGGCGCCGATTTCGTGGATGCGAGCGGTGACCGCGCCGCCGTCGATCCGCAATTCAGCCACGGCAATGGGCAGCTTGAAGCGGCGCGGCCCCGCGCTGCCCGGATTGACGTACAGCACGCCGCCCCGCTCCTCGATCTTCGGCTTGTGCGAATGGCCCGAGACGACCACGCGCACGCCGGCCGCCGCCGGATCGATGCCGAGCTGCGACAGATCGTGGATCGCATACAGCTGCACGCCGCCGAGCTCGACGAGTTCGGTTTCCGCGATGCCGTCGGCCCAGGCTTCGCGGTCGTTGTTGCCGCGTACCACCGTCAGCGGTGCCAGTTCGCGCAGCGCATCGAGGATGCCCGGATCGCCGATGTCGCCGCCATGCACGATGTAGTCGCAGCCCCGGAGGGCCGCGACGGCCTGCGCACGCAGCAGGCCATGGGTGTCGGAGATGAGCCCGACCCGCGTTACCACCGCATCAGGCCGACAGCAGCTGCCGCAGCACGAACGGCAGGATGCCGCCGTGCTTGTAGTAGTCGACCTCGATCGGCGTGTCGATGCGCAGGCGCACCGTCACCTCCTGGTGCGTGCCGTCGGGGCGGTGAACAACCAGCTTCACGTCCATCTGCGGCTTGAGTTCGCTGCCGATCACCACGTCGATCTTCTCGTCGCCCGTGAGGCCCAGCGTCTGCCAGGAATCGGCGCCGCGGAACTGCAGCGGCAGCACGCCCATGCCGACCAGGTTGGCGCGGTGGATGCGCTCGAAGCTGCGCGCCACCACGGCCTTGATGCCCAGAAGCTGCGTGCCCTTGGCGGCCCAGTCGCGCGACGAGCCGGTGCCGTACTCTTCGCCGCCGAACACCACGGTGGGCACGCCCTGCTCCATGTACTTCATGGCGGCGTCGTAGATGAACATCTTCTCGTTGCCGGGCTGGAACCGCGTGACGCCGCCCTCTTCCTGCGTGCCGTTGGCGTCCGGCGGAATCATCAGGTTCTTGATGCGCACGTTGGCGAAAGTGCCGCGCATCATCACGTCATGGTTGCCGCGGCGCGAGCCGTAGCTGTTGAAGTCGGCCTTGGCCACGCCGTTTGCCTTCAGCCAGATGCCCGCGGGCGAGCTTTCCTTGATCGAGCCGGCCGGCGAGATGTGGTCGGTGGTGATCGAGTCGCCGAACAGCGCCATGATGCGCGCGCCCTTGAAGCCCGCGTCCGACGCGTGCGGCTTCATCTTGAAGCCCTCGAAGAACGGCGGCTCGGCAATGTAGGTGGACTTGGGCCAGTCGTAGACCTGGCCGTTGGTGCCCTTGATGCTCGTCCAGAACTTGCCCGGATCGGTCTTCACCTTGTCGTAGTTCGCGCGGAACGACTTGGCGTTCATGGCATGGCGCAGGTTGTCGTCGATTTCCTTCGGCGTGGGCCAGATGTCGCCCAGGTAGACGTCCTTGCCGCCCTTGCCCTTGCCCACGGGCTGGGTCATCAGGTCGGTCATGACGTTGCCGGCGATGGCGAAGGCCACCACCAGCGGCGGCGAGGCCAGGAAGTTGGCCTTCAGGTTCGGATGGATGCGCGCCTCGAAATTGCGGTTGCCCGACAGAACGGCCGCGCCGATCAGGTCGTTCTTGGTGATGGCTTCGTTGATCTCGGGCGTGAGGTCGCCGGCGTTGCCGATGCAGGTGGTGCAGCCGTAGCCGGCGAGGTAGAAGCCCAGCTTCTCCAGGTACGGCAGCAGGCCGGCCTTCTCGAGGTATTCGGTCACGATGCGCGAGCCGGGGGCCAGCGAGGTCTTGATGTGCGGTTTGACGGTTAGGCCGGCTTCCACCGCCTTCTTGGCCAGCAGGCCGGCGGCCAGCATCACGCTCGGGTTGGACGTGTTGGTGCACGAGGTGATGGCGGCGATCAGCACGTCGCCGTTGCCGATGGTCACTTCGCCCTTGGGCGCCGAAGGGGCGGTGGCGCTCACGTGCGCGGCGGCCTTGGTGGAGCGGTTTGCCACCATCTCGACCACGTCGAGCGGCGCGCCCGCGGGCGGCGACGCCGCCTCGTCATCGCTGCCCTTGCCGGCAGCCACCAGCGGATAGCGCACCTTGAGCTTGTCCGCCGGCTGGTTGAAGCCGTTGGCGTCGTTGGGCTTGCTGTAAAGCTCCGAGAACTTGGTGGACAGGTGGCCCAGGTCGATGCGGTCCTGGGGACGCTTCGGGCCGGCAAGGCTGGGCGACACGGTGCCGAGGTCCAGTCGCACAACCTTGGTGTAGTCGATGTCGCCCGGGGCAGGCATGCCGAACAGGCCCTGCGCCTTGTAGTAGGCCTCGAAGCGCTCGACCTCTTCCTTGGTGCGGCCGGTGCCTTCGAAGTAGGCCACGGTCATTTCGTCGACCGGGAAGAAGCCCATGGTCGCGCCGTATTCGGGCGCCATGTTGCCGATGGTCGCGCGGTCGGGCACGGCGATGGATGCGGCGCCGGGACCGAAGAATTCCACGAACTTGCCCACCACCTTCTCGGCGCGCAGGATGGCGGTGACGTACAGCACCAGGTCGGTGGCGGTGACGCCTTCGCGCAGCTTGCCGGTGAGCTCGAAGCCCACCACGTCGGGCGTCAGCATGTAGACCGGCTGGCCCAGCATGGCGGCCTCGGCCTCGATGCCGCCCACGCCCCAGCCGACCACGCCGATGCCGTTGATCATGGTGGTGTGGCTGTCGGTGCCCACCAGCGAGTCGGGGTAGTAGGTGGGCTTGTCGCCGTCGTCGTACGGGCTCTTGTAGACGCCGCGCGCAAAGTACTCCAGGTTCACCTGGTGCACGATGCCGAAGCCCGGCGGCACCACGCGGAAGGTGTCGAAGGCCTGCATGCCCCACTTCATGAACTGGTAGCGCTCGTTGTTGCGCTGGAATTCCAGCTTCATGTTCAGGTCGAGCGCCTTGGGCGTGCCGTAGTAGTCGACCATCACCGAGTGGTCGACCACCAGGTCGACGGGCACCAGCGGCTCGATGGTCTTGGGCGACTTGCCCAGCTTGGCGGCCACGCTGCGCATGGCGGCCAGGTCGGCCAGCAGCGGCACGCCGGTGAAGTCCTGCAGCACCACGCGGGTGACGACGAAGGGAATTTCGTCGGTGCGCTCGGCGTTGGGCGCCCAGTGGGCCAGCTCTTCGACGTGCTTGGCCGACACCTTCTGTCCGTCGCAATTGCGCAGCACCGATTCGAGCACGATGCGAATGGAAACCGGCAGGCGGTCGACGGTCGGGTATTGCTTGGCCAGCTCCTTCAGGGACCAGTACTTGCCGGACTTGCCGGATGCTGTCTTGAAGGTCTTGAGGGTGGACGCAAAGGCATGCGCCGGTGCTTTGGCCATAGAGGACTCCTGTTGGTTCGTGGAAGCCTCTCAAAGATAGCAGGGATCGATGTCAGTGGCTGTAGTCGGGGGACTCGGCTCGCCCCCGCTTTTCCGAATGGGCAGCCGGCATTTCAGGCCATGGCCATTCGCGCACCGCTGCGCGTGCGGCGCAGGCCGGTCCATTGCAGTTCGGCCAGCACGACCACGCAGGCCGCCTGGGCCAGCACCCATGCCATGCCCAGCGCACTGACCGCGAACACGCCGCTCACCAGCAGTGCGATGCAGGCCGCGGCCCAGCCGAAATTGCCCGCGACGACAAGGCCGATCAACCCGCGCGGCGGCGTGCTGCGGCTGGCCATGAAGGCGGCCATTGCCGCATAGGCCAGCAGGAAGACGCCCGTGCCCATGAGCAGCGGCGCCGGCAGGCCGGTCAGCCGCGCCAGCGCGTCGGTGAAGGCCACCTGCAGCGCGCCGGTCGCGGCGCACGAGGCGGCATCGGCCCACATCACGTTGGGCAGGAAACGGGGGGATGCGAAGACGGACATGCGGTTCTCCTTGGTGTAGTACCGGGGTGGTACGGCGCCAATGATCCCGGCGGCGGCGCACCGCGTCGATGACCTCCGAGGTCATGGCGCCGCGCCACCAGCGCGCCAGAATGCGGCTCCATGAACTCCATCCGCTCCCATTCGTCCAAGGCCGACCGCCCCGGCGCGCGCGACCCGTTCGGCGTCCATCTGCGGCACTGGCGCACCCACCGCCGCCTGAGCCAGCTCGACCTGGCCCAGGAAGCCGAAGTCTCGACCCGCCATCTGAGCTACGTGGAAACCGGCCGCGCCGCCCCCAGCCGAGAAATGGTGCTGCGGCTGGCCGAACGGCTGAAGGTGCCGCTGCGCGAGCGCAATGCGCTGCTGGTGGCGGCGGGCTTCGCGCCGATGTACCGGCAGCGCTCGCTCGACGACCCGGCCATGGCCTCCGCGCGCCGCGCCATCGACCTGGTGCTGAAGGGACACGAGCCCTTTCCCGCGCTGGCCGTGGACCGCCACTGGAACCTGGTCGCGCACAACGCGCTGGTGCCGCTGCTGATGGAAGGCGCCGCGCCCGAACTGCTGAAGCGGCCCATCAACGTGCTGCGGCTGAGCCTGCACCCCGACGGCGTGGCACCGCGCATCGCCAACCTCGCGCAGTGGCGCACCCACTTGCTCGAGCGGCTCCAGCAGCAGATCGCGGCCACCGGCGACGCGGTGCTGCAGTCGCTGCACGACGAACTCGCGGCCTACCCGCCGCCCGCCGTGAGCCACGACGCCCCGGCGCTCGACACCGCGCTGTCGGCGGTGGCGGTGCCCTTCCAGGTCGTCATGCCGAGCGGCGTGCTGAGCTTCATCAGCACCATCACGATCTTCGGCACGCCGGTCGACGTCACATTGCAGGAACTCGCGGTGGAGTCGTTCTTTCCGGCCGATGAGCAGACGGCTGCGGCGCTGGTTGCATTGGCGGCGCAGCTGGCGCAGTCCACGCCGCAGGCGGATTGAGATCGGCCCTGCCGTCCGCGCCGCGCGGCGGGCCTTCGAAGTCGTCCACCTGGATGACCTTGTCGGCGGCCTTCAGGTAGGCGAGAGCCAGTTCGGGATCCGGCGCCGAACTGGCCGCCTCTTCCAGCGAATTCGTGCGGCGCAGCACCTTGTTGAGCGCGGCGGTGGTGTCGCCGAGCTGCACCGAAAGCTCCATCGCATGCATCAGGTCGCGCAGGCCGCCGGGCGCGGGCTCGCTGAGGTCGGGCGCCAGGCGCTCGATGATGCGCGGGTTCTTGCGCAGCAGGTCGGCCAGTGCGATCAGCTGCACATCGCGCAACGGCGCCAGGTGCGCGGTGCGGCGCAGCACCATCGCGCCGATCACGCGCCGGCCGGCGGTCGGCAGGTTGGCGTAAAGGTCGCGCAATATCTTGCCGGCCTCGTCGAGCTGCATCCGGATTGCGGCCTGCGCGAACGGCAGCAGCTCGGGCGCCCCGTCGACGCGGTAGCGCCAGATGCACGCGCTGGCCAGGTACAGGTGCGCGAGCACGTCGCCGAGCCTTGCCGACAGCAGCTCCATGCGCTTGAGCTTGCCGCCGAGCATGCCCATTGCAAGGTCGGCGGTGAGCGCGTACTTGGCGCTCATGCGCGCGACCAGCCGTGCCTCCGGCAGCAGGTCTTCGGGCGGCTGGCCCAGCACCGGCGCGCCGAACAGGCTGTGCCACAGGTTGACGGCCACGTGCCTGCCGTGCGCCATCAGCGCCTTGCCCAGCGCGGTTTCGTCGCCCGCCTGCACGGCGGCCATTTCGTCGAGCACGTGCGGGTGGCAGCGCACCGCGCCCTGCCCGAACACGATGAGCGCGCGCGTGAGGATGTTCGCGCCCTCCACCGTGATCGCGATCGGCGCCTGCCGGTAAGCCACGCCGAGCAGGTTCGAAGGGCCCGAGATGATGCCCTTGCCGCCGAGGATGTCCATGCCGTGGTTCACCGCGCGCCGCCCCGCCTCGGTCAGCTGCACCTTGAGAATGGCGCTGGCCACGCTGGGCCGTTCACCCTTGTCGAGCGCCGCCGCGGTGTAGCGGCGTGCCGCGTCGGTCGCATAGAGCTCGGCGGACATCTGCGCCACCAGCCCCGCCACCGCATGGAACTTGCCGACCGGCATGCCGAACTGCTCGCGGATCTGGCCGTAGCCGTTGCTCACGTAGAGCGCGGTCTGCTGCATCGCCGAGCCCAGCGCCGGCAGCGAGATGGCGCGGCCCGCGGCCAGGCACTCCATCAGCATGCGCCAGCCCTGCCCGACCTGCTTCTCGCCGCCGATGATCCAGTCCATCGGCACGAACACCTGCCGGCCGTGGATCGGGCCGTTCATGAAGGCGCTGTCCATCGGCCGGTGGCGCCGGCCGATCTCCATGCCCTCGTGCGGCACGGGAATCAGCGCGCAGGTGATGCCCAGCTCGCGCTGGCCCTCGGGCCGGCTCTCGTCAACGGCATGAAAAGCCAGCCCGACCACGGTGGCCACCGGCGCGAGCGTGATGTAGCGCTTGTCGAAATCGACCAGGAAGCCGCGCGTCATGCGGCCTTCGAACTCGCGCTCGATCACCACGCCACGATCGGGAATCGACGCCGCGTCAGACCCCGCGTAGGGCGAGGTCAGGCCGAAGCACGGCAGCTCGCGGCCATCCGCGAGGCGCGGCAGGTAGTGGTCCTTCTGCGCATCGGTGCCGTAGCGCAGCAGCAGTTCGGCCGGGCCGAGCGAGTTGGGCACCATGACCGTGACAGCCGTGGCGGTGTTGACGGTGGCAATGCGCGTCACCACGGTGGCGTGCGCGAAGTGGCTGAAGCCGAGGCCGCCGAACTCCTCGGGAATGATCATTCCGAAGAAGCGCTTCTCTCGAAGGAAGCGCCACACCTCGGGCGGCAGGTCGCGCGCCTGGTCGATGGCGTGGTCGTCCAGCATGTGGCACAGCGTGCGCACCTCGTTGTCCAGAAAGGCCTGTTCGCGTTCGGTGAGCCGGTTCGGCCCCATGGCCGAGAGCGCGTCGAAATCGGGCCGCCCCGCGAACAACTGGCCCTCGAAGCCGACGGTGCCGGCCTCCAGCGCGGCCCGCTCGGTGTCTCCGAGCGGCGGCAGCGCCTTCGAGAATGGCTTCATGGCCCATCGGCCGATCAGTGTCGCCAGCGGCATGGTGCGTCTCCTTCCGCGACGAACGCGCGCGGATTGACACGATTCTTGAGGCTTGTAACGGGCCGCGCGGGCCGGCCAAGTGCGAAGCCGTGTGTCGGAGACGGTCGCGCCTGGGCCGATCAGCAAGAGCATCGGTCCCATCGACCAGCACGTCATGGCCGCGGCTGCCCTGCACCGCGATTACTTCCGCTTTCCGCCGATGCGCCCATGAATGGAGCGCGCAAGAAAAAGCCCCGGCTGGCGGGGCTTCTTCAGTGGCGCGGGCCGAGCCGCGGAGATCAGGCCGTGACCGAGTCCGCCACGCCCTTGTAGTCTTCGATCTTGTCGAAGTTCAGGTACTGGTAGATCTGCGCGCTGGAGGCGTCGAGCACGCCCGAAGCAGCCATGTATTCCTCGCGCGTCGGGATGCGGCCCAGGCGCGAGCAGATGGCGGCCAGTTCGGCCGAGCCGAGGTACACGTTGGTGTTCTTGCCCAGGCGGTTCGGGAAGTTGCGCGTGCTGGTCGACATGACCGTCGCGCCTTCGCGCACCTGTGCCTGGTTGCCCATGCACAGCGAGCAGCCCGGCATTTCGGTGCGGGCACCGGCATTGCCGAACACGCCGTAGTGGCCTTCTTCGGTGAGCTGCTGCGCGTCCATCTTGGTCGGCGGGGCGATCCACAGCTTGACCGGGATGTCGCGCTTGCCTTCGAGCAGCTTCGACGCGGCGCGGAAGTGGCCGATGTTGGTCATGCACGAACCGATGAACACTTCGTCGATCGCGGCACCGGCCACGTCGCTCAGCGTCTTCACGTCGTCAGGGTCGTTCGGGCACGCCACGATGGGCTCGTGGATCTCGGCCAGGTCGATCTCGATGACGGCGGCGTAGTCGGCGTCGTCGTCGCCCTTGAGCAGTTGCGGGTTCGCGAGCCAGGCTTCCTGCGCGGCGATGCGGCGCTGCAGCGTGCGAGCGTCGGCGTAGCCTTCGGCAATCATCCACTTCATCAGCGTGATGTTGCTGTTGATGTACTCGATGATCGGTTCCTTGTTCAGGTGCACCGTGCAGCCGGCGGCCGAGCGTTCGGCCGAGGCGTCGCTCAGCTCGAATGCCTGTTCCACCTTCAGGTCGGGCAGGCCTTCGATTTCGAGGATGCGGCCCGAGAAGATGTTCTTCTTGCCCTTCTTCTCGACCGTCAGCAGGCCGGACTTGATGGCATACAGCGGAATCGCGTTGACCAGGTCGCGCAGCGTGACGCCGGGCTGCATCTTGCCCTTGAAGCGCACGAGCACCGATTCGGGCATGTCCAGCGGCATCACGCCGGTGGCGGCCGCGAAGGCCACGAGGCCGGAGCCCGCGGGGAAGCTGATGCCGATGGGGAAGCGGGTGTGGCTGTCGCCGCCGGTGCCCACGGTGTCGGGCGTCAGCAGGCGGTTGAGCCAGCTGTGGATCACGCCGTCGCCCGGACGCAGGGACACGCCGCCGCGGTTGGCCATGAACTCGGGGAGTTCGTGGTGCATCTTGACGTCGACCTTCTTGGGGTACGCCGCCGTGTGGCAGAACGACTGCATGACGAGGTCGGCCGAGAAGCCCAGGCAGGCCAGGTCCTTCAGTTCGTCGCGCGTCATCGGGCCGGTGGTGTCCTGCGAGCCGACCGAGGTCATCTTGGGTTCGCAGTAGGTGCCCGGGCGAACGCCCTGGCCTTCGGGCAGGCCGCAGGCGCGGCCGACCATCTTCTGCGCGAGCGAGAAGCCCTTCTTGGTGTCCACAGGGCTTTGCGGCAGGCGGAACAGCGTGGAAACGGGCAGGCCCAGCGCTTCGCGCGCCTTGGCCGTCAGGCCGCGGCCGATGATCAGCGGAATGCGGCCGCCGGCGCGCACTTCGTCGAACAGCACGTCGCTCTTGACCTGGAATTCGGCGATGACCTTGCCGTCCTTCAGCGCCTTGCCTTCATAGGGGCGCAGCTCGACCACGTCGCCCATGTTCATCTGCGTGACGTCGAGTTCGATCGGCAGCGCGCCCGAGTCTTCCATCGTGTTGTAGAAGATGGGAGCGATCTTGCCGCCGAGGCAGACGCCGCCGAAGCGCTTGTTGGGCACGTAGGGAATGTCTTCGCCGGTGAACCACAGCACCGAGTTGGTGGCGCTCTTGCGCGACGAACCCGTGCCGACCACGTCGCCGGCGTAGGCCACGAGGTGGCCGCGCGCGCGCAGGTCTTCGATGAACTTCACCGGGCCGCGCTTGCCGTCTTCCTCGGGAACGATGCCGGGGCGCGCGTTCTTGTGCATCGCCAGGGCGTGCATCGGGATGTCGGGACGGGTCGTCGCATCGGGTGCGGGCGACAGGTCGTCGGTGTTGATTTCGCCAGCCACCTTGAAGATGCTGACGGTGATGCTCTCGGGCACTTCGGGGCGGCTGGTGAACCACTCGGCGTCGGCCCAGCTCTGCAGAACGCCCTTGGCGTTGGCGTTGCCCTTGTCGGCCTTTTCCTTGACGTCGTGGAACTGGTCGAACATCAGCAGGGTTTTCTTCAGGCCCTCTGCCGCCACGGCGCCCACTTCGGCGTCGTCGAGCAGGTCGATCATGGGGCTGATGTTGTAGCCGCCGAGCATGGTGCCGAGCAGTTCGGTCGCGCGGGCGCGCGAAATGAACTCGCTCTTCTCGGTGCCGTGCGCCACGGCCGCGAGGTAGCTCGCCTTGACCTTGGCCGCGTCGTCGACGCCGGCGGGCACGCGATAGGTGAGCAGGTCCAGCAGGAAGGCGCCGTCCTTGGCGTTCGCGCTCTTGAGGAGCTCGATCGCTTCAGAGGTCTGCTTCGCGCTCAGGGGCAGCGGCGGGATACCGAGCGCGGCGCGTTCGGCAACATGGTCAACGTAGGCTTGCAACATCTTCTTTTCTCCGGAAACTGGTCTTGCGGGAATGCGGTGCGGTCAAGCAAGAGCCGCACCGCACCCCGCGCTCGGTACGCTTACTTCTTCTCGCCGTCGGCGCCGTCGAACAGCGCCTTGGGTGGGTTCTTCTTCATTTCTGCGGCGAAGGCGACCTGGGCTTCGGTCTGGCATTCGTCGGCAAGGCGCAGGCCGGCCTTCTGGTTCATCAGCATCGACTTGTTGCCGAGCTGGAGCCACATGGCGCCGGCACGCGGGTCTTCGAGGCGGATGGCGCCGGTACGGCTTTCGACCGGGTGCATGCGGTACTTCGCGCCCTTGGTGCTGACGGTGAAGAAGCCGGGCTTCTTGTCGTCGGGCGTGACGGTCACGTCGGCGCCGAGTTCGCACTGGGCCTTGCCGATGGACACGCGCTGCGCCACGGCCAGGTCGGCCTCGGAGAGCGTCACGTCGGTGTCGGTGTTGATGGGCGTGACTTCCTCGACGGCCTTGGCGGCCTTGCGCGTGACCTGGTGCTTCTTGGCAGGGGCCTTCGCCGTGCTGGAGGAAGCTGCCTTGGCGGCGGGCTTTGCAGCCGGCTTGGCAGCGTCCTGGGCCATTGCGGCCAGGGGCAGAGCCAGTGCGACAGCTGCAATCAGGGCAATTTTCTTCATGTGTGGGTTTCCTTGAGGCTGGGTTCGGGTGGTTTCAGGAGGCCGCGAGCGCAAACCAGGCTTTCGCCTCGGGGGGCAACGCGCGCCCTGTTGCGTGGGCACGTGTCAGAACCTGCCAGAAATGGCGGTAGCTCGCGCGGTCGTGCAATGTGCCATCAATTTGTGTCGGCGCCCAATCCGCGGCTGCCGCCTTTACAAGGATTTTTGTGGCAATTTGAATCTGCGCCTCGTCGGGCGCGAAGGCTTCGAGGATCGGCCGGATCTGATTCGGGTGGATGCTCCACATGCGCGTGTAGCCGAATTCGGTGGCCGCCTTGCGGGCTGCCGTGCGCATGGCGTCGGTGTTGTTGAACTCGGTGACCACGCAGTGCGACGGCACCTTGCCGTAGGCATGCGCGGCCGAAGCGATGGCCAGCTTGGCCCGCACCACCAGCGGATGGCTGAACTGCCCCGCCGCGCCCATGCCCTCGGCGGGAATGGCGCCGGCGTGGGCCGAGACGAAGTCCATCAGGCCGAAGCTCAGCGACTGCACGCGCGGATGCGCGGCGATCTCGAAGGCGTTGTGCACTGCCAGCGGCGACTCGATCAGCACATGCAGCGGCAGCGCGCCGGCGTCGGCCGCCTCGAGCGCGGACACAGCCTGCAACACATCGGCCACCGACTCGACCTTGGGCACCATCAGGTGGCTCAGGCGGTGCCCGGCGCGCCCGGCGATGGTGACCACGTCGCCGGCAAACGCCGGATGATCGACCGGGTGCACGCGCACACCCACACGCATACCGGGCCTGGCGGCCAGCGCGAGCTCGGTGACGAGCGCGGCGTGCTCGGCCTCGCCACCCACGGGGGCGCCGTCCTCGCAGTCGAGGGTGACGTCGAACACGCAGGCGCCGAACTCCTCGGCCATCTCGGCCTGGAGCGCGAGGCTCTTCTTCATGCGCGCTTCGACGCCGCTGTAGTGGTCGCACACGGGCAGCGTCACGGCGCCGGCCTGCGCGCCGAGCAGCACCTGGGCTGGGTGCACGGCGTTGGTCATGCGTTGCCGCCCTTCTGCGCGACGAAGAACATGCGCGGGAACGCGAGCAGCCGCTTGCCGTCGGTCCTTGGCGGGTAGGCCTCGTTCACGCGTCGTTCGTATTCGGCCAGATAGCTGGCCTGCAGCGCCGGCTCCAGGCGATCGACGAAAGGCTTCAGCCCCGTGCCGCGCACCCATTCGACGATGGATGCGGCGTCGGCCATGCGGTGCTGGTAGATGGTGTGCCAGACATCGACGTGCGCGGCGCGCGGCGCCAGCAGGTCGTAGTAGCCGGCCAGGTCGAGCAGCCGGGTGCGCAGCCTGTCGGCGTCGCCGATGGGCTCGGCCCACGGCGCTTCGGCGGCCACGGCGCGCATCAGCCGGTGCGTGGGCTCCTGGCGGTTGTCGGGCATCTGGACGGCGAGCACGCCGCCCGGGGCCAGCGCGTCGAACAGGCGCGGGATCAGCTTTTCGTGATCGGGCACCCACTGCAGGGACGCGTTGGCATAGATGAGGTCGGGCGCTTCTTCCGGAGAACGCGGCGCCCAGGTCGCGATGTCGCTCAACTCGAAGCGCGCCTGCGGCAGGCGCTCGCGCGCGCTGGCCAGCATGGCTTCGGAGTTGTCGGTCCCGGTGACTTGCGCCTTCGGGAACCGGTGAACCAGCAGCTCGGTGGAATTGCCCGGGCCGCAGCCGAGGTCGACCACGCGGGCCGCCTCGGTCAGCGGCACCCGCGCCAGGAGTTCCTGTGCGGGGCGGGTGCGCTCGTCCTCGTAGCGACGGTAGAGCGCGGGGTTCCAGTCGAGCATGCTGCGGATGGCTTACAGCAGGTGGGCAACGCCGGCGCGTTCGCCTTCGAGCTCTTCCAGCGTCTTGTTGATGCGTTCCTGGCTGAATGCGTCGATCTCGAGGCCTTCGACCAGCTTGTATTCGCCGTTTTCGCAGGTGACGGGGAAGCCGAACATCACGTCCTTCGGAATGCCGTACTGGCCGTCCGACGGGATGCCCATGGTGACCCACTTGCCGTTGGTGCCCAGGGCCCAGTCGCGCATGTGGTCGATGGCGGCGTTGGCAGCCGAGGCAGCCGACGACAGGCCGCGGGCTTCGATGATGGCCGCGCCGCGCTTGCCGACGGTCGGCAGGAACACGTTGGCGTTCCATTCCTGGTCGTTGATCATCTTGGCGACGCTTTCGCCGTTGATGGTGGCGAAGCGGTAGTCGGCGTACATCGTGGGCGAGTGGTTGCCCCACACGGTGAGCTTTTCGATGTCGGCCACGGGCTTGCCGGTCTTGGCGGCGATCTGGCTGGCGGCGCGGTTGTGGTCCAGGCGCAGCATGGCGGTGAAGTTCTTGCGCGGCAGGTCGGGTGCGCTCTTCATGGCGATGTAGGCGTTGGTGTTGGCCGGGTTGCCGACCACGAGCACCTTGACGTTGCGGCTGGCGACGGCGTTGAGGGCCTTGCCTTGCGCCGTGAAGATGGCGCCGTTGACGGCCAGCAGTTCGGCACGTTCCATGCCGGGGCCGCGGGGACGCGAGCCGACCAGCAGTGCGTAGTCGGCGTCCTTGAAGGCGGTCATCGGGTCGCCGTGGGCTTCCATGCCGGCCAGCAGCGGGAATGCGCAGTCGTCGAGTTCCATCATCACGCCCTTGAGCGCCTTCTGGGCCTTCTCGTCGGGGATTTCGAGCAGTTGCAGAATGACCGGCTGGTCTTTGCCGAGCATTTCGCCGGATGCGATGCGGAACAACAGGGCGTAACCGATTTGGCCGGCGGCACCGGTGACGGCAACGCGGACGGGTTTTTTGCTCATGGGAAGACTCCAGAAGGTGATGAAACGGTGTCGGCGCTCTCGTGGGGCGCCAGGGTTCTGCGGGGTGAAATACCTTCCCGCAGCGCGAGACCGGCCGCATTTTAAGCCGATTCAATAAGCCCCGTCTTATGTCTTATATAAGATATCCTCGGGGGCACCGCCACGGCGCACCCCACCGCTGCCATGAACACGCCCACAACACTCGACGAGCCCGCGACGCCGTCCTTCAGTCCGCTCTACCAGCAGATCAAGACCCTGATCCTGCAGAGCCTGCAGGCGGGCGAGTGGAAGCCGGGTGAGCCCATCCCCAGCGAGATGGACCTGGCCGTGCGCTATCGGGTGAGCCAGGGCACGGTGCGCAAGGCCATCGACGAGCTCTCGGCCGAAAACCTGGTGGTGCGCCGCCAGGGCAAGGGCACCTTCGTCGCCACGCATGCGGAGCAGCACGTGCAGTACCGCTTCCTCAAGCTCGTGCCCGATGCCGGCGATCCCAGCAGCGAAGGCCCCGCGGTGCGCACCATCGTCGACTGCAAGCGCCTGCGCGCGTCGGCCGACGTGGCCCGCGCCCTCGGCCTGCGCACCGGAGACGCCGTGCTGCAGGTGCGCCGCGTGCTGGCCTACGCCGGCGTGCCGACCATCCTCGAAGACCTCTGGCTGCCCGGCACGCCCTTCAAGGGCCTCACGGCCGAGCGGCTGCGCGCGTGGCCGGGGCCGATGTACGCGCTGTTCGAAACCGAGTTCGGCGTGCGCATGGTCCGTGCCGAAGAAAAAATCCGCGCCGTGCTGCCCGATGCCGAACAGGCCGCGCTGCTCGACGTCACGCCGCAGATGCCCCTGCTGAGCGTGGAACGCGTGGCGCACACCTACCATGACATGCCCATGGAATTGCGCCGCGGGCTCTATCGCACCGACACGCACCACTACAGGAACCAGCTGGGCTGACCCCGATGCAGACAAAGGCCGAATCACGGCGCGCCAGCGTGCGCGCGCAACATGCACCGCGTGCTACGAAGTCAATAGCATCCGACTGCAACGGTGCGCTGACTCATGCGCGTCCGCTGCCCGATGGTGCATTGCAATAGAATTTTGTGTTGTTTGCACTTCCGCATAAGAAACAAAAGCGTTCGCTCTCAGAACAAGTCATCCAAGCCACGAAAGCCCTCCCCTCATGACAGAGCTTGCAAATTCTCCCCGGCCACCGCGCCGCGAATTCCGGAACATCAACGCATTCACCGATCTGACGACCTACCGGCTTCCGCCGGCAGGCATCGTGTCGATCCTGCACCGCGTGAGCGGCGTGCTCATGTTCCTGCTGCTGCCGTTCATCATCTGGATGTTCGACACGTCGCTGTCGTCCGACTATTCGTTCGCGAAATTCAAGGGCGCCTTCAACGTCGGCATCGGCTTCGCCCCGGGTTGGTTCTTCAAGCTCGTCGCGCTCGCGCTCATCTGGGCCTACCTGCACCACTTCATCGCCGGCCTGCGCC
The DNA here is from genome assembly GCF_058809745.1 of Variovorax sp. MPBD4-3. Classification (NCBI taxonomy): domain Bacteria; kingdom Pseudomonadati; phylum Pseudomonadota; class Betaproteobacteria; order Burkholderiales; family Comamonadaceae; genus Variovorax; species Variovorax sp. MPBD4-3. The sequence continues at coordinate 110,027 of NZ_JBXASW010000003.1, read as the reverse complement.
ACCTCTGGATGGACGTGAGCCACTCCGCGGTGACCAAGGAATTCGGCCACACCTCCGCCCTCTTCACGCTGGGCGCGAGCATCATCCTCACGCTGGTGCTGGGCGCCAAGCTGTTCGGCCTGTACTGAGAAGGAGCCAACCATGTCTGTGAACTACGGCTCCAAGCGCATCGTCGTCGGCGCGCACTACGGTCTTCGCGACTGGCTCAGCCAGCGCATCACGGGCGGCCTGATGGCGCTCTTCACGATCGTGCTGCTCGCACAGCTGATCTTCACCCGCGGCCCCATCGGCTACGACCTCTGGGCCGGCATCTTCGCGGCGCAGTGGATGAAGGTGCTGACGTTCTCCGTGATCGTCGCCCTGCTCTACCACGTGTGGGTCGGCATGCGCGACGTGTGGATGGACTACGTCCAGCCCGTCGCCATCCGTCTCGTGCTGCAAATTTTCACCATCGTCTGGCTTGTCGGTTGTGCGGGTTGGGCCATTCAAGTGCTTTGGAAGATCTGACCCCACCATGACCTACACAAAAGAAAAAATCACCAAGCGCAAGTTCGACGTCGTGATCGTCGGTGCCGGCGGCTCCGGCATGCGCGCCTCTCTGCAACTCGCACGTGCCGGCCTCAACGTGGCCGTGCTCTCCAAGGTGTTCCCGACCCGTTCGCACACCGTCGCTGCCCAGGGCGGCGTGGGCGCCTCGCTCGGCAACATGAGCGAGGACAACTGGCACTACCACTTCTACGACACGATCAAGGGCTCCGACTGGCTCGGCGACCAGGACGCGATCGAGTTCATGTGCCGCGAAGCACCGAAGGTCGTGTACGAGCTCGAACACTTCGGCATGCCGTTCGACCGCAACCCCGACGGCACCATCTACCAGCGTCCGTTCGGCGGCCACACCGCAAACTACGGCGAGAAGCCCGTTCAACGCGCCTGCGCCGCGGCCGACCGCACCGGCCACGCGATGCTGCACACGCTCTACCAGAAGAACGTCGAAGCCCGCACCCAGTTCTTCGTCGAATGGATGGCGCTCGACCTCATCCGTGACGACGAAGGCGACGTGGTCGGCGTGACCGCCCTCGAAATGGAAACCGGCGACCTGCACATCCTGCAGGCCAAGACCGTGCTGCTGGCCACCGGCGGCGCGGGCCGCATCTTCCAGGCCTCGACCAACGCCTTCATCAACACCGGCGACGGCCTCGGCATGGCTGCACGCTCGGGTATCCCGCTGCAGGACATGGAGTTCTGGCAGTTCCACCCGACCGGCGTGGCCGGCGCGGGCGTGCTGCTGACCGAAGGCTGCCGCGGCGAAGGCGCGATCCTGCTGAACAGCAACGGCGAACGCTTCATGGAGCGCTATGCGCCCACGCTGAAGGACCTGGCGCCGCGCGACTTCGTCTCGCGCTCCATGGACCAGGAAATCAAGGAAGGCCGAGGCTGCGGTCCCAACAAGGACTACGTGCTGCTCAAGCTCGACCACCTGGGCGCCGACACCATCCACAAGCGCCTGCCGTCGGTGTACGAAATCGGCGTCAACTTCGCCAACGTCGACATCACGAAGGAACCGATCCCCGTCGTGCCGACCATCCACTACCAGATGGGCGGCATCCCCACCAACATCCACGGCCAGGTCGTGGTGCAGAAGGGCGAGGACAACAGCGCCGTGGTGAACGGCCTCTACGCCGTGGGCGAATGCTCCTGCGTGAGCGTGCACGGCGCCAACCGCCTGGGCACGAACTCGCTGCTCGACCTGCTGGTGTTCGGCCGCGCGGCCGGCAACCACATCGTCGAGTTCAACGACAAGCTCAAGGAACACAAGCCCCTGCCCAACGATGCGGCCGACCGCACGCTGGAGCGCCTGAACCGCCTCGAGTCGACCACCACCGGCGAATACGCCCAGGACGTGGCCGGCGAGATCCGCGCCGTCATGCAGCAGCATGCCGCCGTGTTCCGCAAGCAGGCCTCGATGGACGAAGGCGTGGTCAAGATCGCCGCCGTGCGCGAGCGCGTCAAGGCCATCGGCCTGAAGGACAAGTCGAAGGTGTTCAACACCGCCCGCATCGAAGCGCTGGAAGTCGACAACCTGATCGAAGTGGCGCAGGCCACCATGGTTTCCGCAGCAGCCCGCAAGGAATGCCGCGGCGCGCACACGGTGGAAGACTACGAACGCCCGGCGGACGACCCGGTCGCGCCGCTCGGCCGCGACGACGCCAACTGGATGAAGCACACGCTCTGGTACAGCGAAGACAACCGCCTGTCGTACAAGCCGGTCAAGCTTCAGCCCCTGACGGTCGCCTCGGTGCCCCCGAAGGTCCGGACATTCTAAAAATTAGGAACATACGATGAAGCGCACATTCCAGATCTATCGCTACGACCCGGACAAGGACGCCAAGCCCTACATGCAGACCGTCGAGATCGAACTCGACGGCCATGAGCGCATGCTGCTCGACGCCCTGATGAAGCTCAAGGCGCAGGACCCGACGCTGTCGTTCCGCCGTTCGTGCCGCGAAGGCGTCTGCGGATCCGACGCGATGAACATCAACGGCAAGAACGGTCTGGCCTGCCTGACCAACATGAACACGCTCAAGGGCACCGTCGTGCTCAAGCCGCTGCCGGGCCTGCCCGTCATCCGCGACCTGATCGTGGACATGACGCAGTTCTTCAAGCAGTACAACTCGATCAAGCCGTACCTGCAGAACGACAGCGTGCCGCCAGAGAAGGAGCGCCTGCAGTCGCCCGAAGAGCGCGAGGAGCTCAACGGCCTGTACGAGTGCATCCTGTGCGCGAGCTGCTCCACGAGCTGCCCGAGCTTCTGGTGGAACCCCGACAAGTTCGTGGGCCCGGCCGGCCTGCTGCAGGCCTACCGCTTCATCGCCGACAGCCGTGACGAAGCCACCGCCGAGCGCCTGGACAACCTGGAAGACCCGTACCGCCTGTTCCGCTGCCACACGATCATGAACTGCGTGGACGTGTGCCCGAAGAGCCTGAACCCGACCAAGGCCATCGGCAAGATCAAGGAATTGATGGTGCGCCGCGCCATCTGATCCCTGATCCATATTGCCTAGAGACGCCACCATGCAACCCGCCGCCGACCTCGACCAGCCGCTCAGCGAACGTGCGCTGAGCAAGCTGAAATGGCGCTGCCGGCGCGGACTGCTCGAGAACGACCTGTTCATCGCCCGCTTCTTCGAGCGACACGAATCCCGCATGACCGTGGGTCAGGCGGGAGCGATGGAGACACTGATGGACCTGTCGGACAACGATCTCCTCGACCTCCTTCTGTGCAGAAAGGAGCCCGAGCCCGAATGGGCCGGGGCCGAGGTGGTCGCATTGCTGCAGCTGATGCGCACCGACGGTGCGCAGCGGCCCGCAATTTCTCCTTCGTCCTGAATCCACCTCTGAAAGTAAACCGAAATGAAAGCATCCGATACCAAGGCCACGCTGTCGTTCAGCAACGGCGGCGACAGCGTCGATCTGCCGATCTACAAGGGCACCGTGGGCCCCGACGTGATCGACATCCGCAAGCTGTACGCACAGACCGGCATGTTCACGTACGACCCGGGCTTCATGTCGACCGCCGCCTGCCAGTCGGCCATCACGTACATCGACGGCGACAAGGGCGAACTGCTGTATCGCGGCTACCCCATCGAGCAGCTGGCCACCAACTGCGACTTCCTCGAGACCTGCCACCTGCTGCTGTACGGTGAACTGCCGGACCAGGCCAAGAAGGAAAACTTCACCAAGGTCGTGACGAACCACACCATGGTGAACGAGCAGATGCAGTTCTTCCTGCGCGGCTTCCGCCGTGATGCCCACCCGATGGCCATCATGACCGGCCTCGTGGGCGCCCTGTCGGCCTTCTATCACGACAGCACGGACATCAACAATCCCGAGCACCGCGAGATCGCCGCGATCCGCCTGATCGCGAAGATGCCCACGCTCGTGGCCATGGCGTACAAGTACACGATCGGCCAGCCGTACATGTACCCGAAGAACGACCTGAGCTACGCTGGCAACTTCCTGCACATGATGTTTGCCACGCCCTGCGAGGAGTACAAGGTGAACCCGGTGCTCGAGCGCGCGCTCGACCGCATCTTCATCCTGCACGCAGACCACGAGCAGAACGCCTCGACCTCGACGGTGCGCCTGTGCGGCTCGTCGGGCACGAACCCCTTCGCGGCCATCGCGGCCGGCGTGGCCTGCCTCTGGGGCCCGGCCCACGGCGGCGCCAACGAAGCAGCACTCAACATGCTGTACGACATCCAGAAGGAAGGCGGCGTCGAGAAGATCGGCGAGTTCATCAAGAAGGTCAAGGACAAGAACTCGAACGTCAAGCTCATGGGCTTCGGCCACCGCGTGTACAAGAACTACGACCCGCGCGCCAAGCTGATGCAGGAAACCTGCAACGAAGTGCTGACCGAGCTGGGCCTGGAGCAAGACCCGCTGTTCAAGCTCGCCAAGGAACTGGAAAAGATCGCCCTGGAAGACGAGTACTTCGTGTCGCGCAAGCTGTACCCGAACGTCGACTTCTACTCGGGCATCGTGCAGCGCGCCATCGGCATCCCGGTGCCGCTGTTCACCGCGATCTTCGCGCTGGCCCGCACGGTCGGCTGGATCGCCCAGCTGAACGAAATGATCGGCGACCCCGAGTACAAGATCGGCCGCCCGCGCCAGCTGTTCGAAGGCTCGCCGAAGCGTGACGTGAAGCCGATCTCGGCTCGCTGATCGAGCGCTGCTCGACCTTTGAAAAAGCTGCCTCCGGGCAGCTTTTTTCGTTTGGAGGCCACTGCCGTCCGAGGCTCTTCGCCAGCGGGCACTGAGGTCATCGCATATCACGATGGCTTCAAGGGAAAAACAAGAAGAAAATAGGCAACTCATCGCCAGCCGCGATGCCCAAGCCCCATGAGCACCTCAGAACGCAACTTCGCCCGCCGCATCGACCTCACGTCGCTGCAGCTGTTCGTGGCCGTTTGCGAACTGGGCAGCATCGGCCGCGCGTCGGAGCGCGAGTTCATCGCGGCGTCGGCCATCAGCAAGCGGCTGTCCGACCTCGAAGCCACGCTGGGCACCACCCTGCTCTACCGCCATGCGCGCGGCGTCGACCTCACGCCGGCCGGCGAAAGCCTGCTGCACCATGCGCGCTCGGTGCTCTACAGCCTCGAGAAGATGCAGGGGGAGCTCAGCGAATACGCCGACGGCGTGCGCGGCCATGTTCGGGTGCATGCCAACATTTCGGCCATCGTGCAGTTCCTGCCTGAAGACCTGGGCGTTTTCACGCGGGCGCACGAGGCCATCAAGATCGACCTCGAGGAGCACCTGAGCAGCGAGGTGATCCGCGCGGTGCAGGAAGGCGCGGCCGACCTCGGCGTGTGCCACGTGGCCGGCGGCGCGGGCGAGCTGCAGAGCCTTTCCTACCGGCATGACCGCCTTGCGCTCATCGTGCCCACCGGCCACCTGCTGGCCGCACGAGGCGCCATCGACTTCATCGACTCGCTCGACTTCGACCACGTCGGCCTGCACACCAACAGCTCGATCTACGTCGCCATGCACGAGGCGGCATTGAATGCCGGGCGCAGCATCAAGCTGCGCATCCACGTCACGGGCCTGGACGCCATGTGCCGGATGATCGAGAACGGCCTGGGCATCGGCGTGATGCCGCAGCGCGCCTTCGAGCTGATGCGGAACGGCATCGGCCGCGGCCTGGCGAGCATCGCCCTGAACGACGCGTGGGCGGCACGCGAGATCCGCCTCGTGGCGCGCGATTTCTCCACCCTGCCGGTGGCCGCGCGGTCGCTGGTGAACCACCTGCACGCCGCCGCGGACGCGGCAGAACAACTCGCGGCCTGAACCCACATTGCAGCCGCACACACTGACAATCCATTTCCCCACGAAAGACAAAGAGACCGACATGGCACGCACGCTCTACGACAAGATCTGGGACGAACACGTCGTCCATACCGAGGAAGACGGCACCGCGATCCTCTACATCGACCGCCACCTGGTGCATGAAGTCACCAGCCCGCAGGCCTTCGAAGGCCTGCGCGAAGCCGGCCGCAAGCTGTGGCGCATCAGCTCGGTCGTGGCCACGGCCGACCACAACACGCCCACCACGGGCTGGGAGCGCGGCTACGAAGGCATTGCCGACCCGACCAGCAAGGAACAGGTGACCACGCTGGACCACAACATCGCCGAATTCGGCGCCGCCGCGTTCTTCCCGTTCCTGAGCAAGCGCCAGGGCATCGTGCACGTGATCGGCCCCGAATCGGGCGCGACGCTGCCGGGCATGACTGTCGTCTGCGGCGACTCGCACACCTCCACGCACGGCGCGTTCGGCGCGCTGGCGCACGGCATCGGCACCAGCGAGGTCGAGCACGTCATGGCCACGCAGACGCTGCTGGGCAAGAAGGCGAAGAACATGCTCGTGAAGGTCGAGGGCAAGCTGCCGCTGGGCTGCACGGCCAAGGACATCGTGCTGGCCATCATCGGCAAGATCGGCACTGCCGGCGGCACGGGCTACACCATCGAGTTCGCCGGCTCGGCCATTCGCGACCTGAGCATGGAAGGCCGCATGACGGTCTGCAACATGGCCATCGAGGCCGGTGCGCGCGCCGGGCTGGTGGCGGTCGACGAGAAAACCATCAGCTACGTCAAGGGCCGCCCGCTCGCGCCCACCGGCGTGGAATGGGAGCAGGCCGTGAGCTACTGGCGCACACTGCAGTCCGACCCGGGCGCGAAGTTCGATGCGGTGGTGGAGCTCGACGCCACGCAAATCCAGCCGCAGGTCACCTGGGGCACCTCGCCCGAGATGGTGGTCGAGATCAACGGCCGCGTGCCCGATCCCGACAAGGAGAAGGACGCGAGCAAGCGCGGCGCCATCGAGCGCGCGCTGGTCTACATGGGCCTGGAGCCCAACAAGGCCATGAACGACATCTTCATCGACAAGGTGTTCATCGGCTCGTGCACCAACAGCCGCATCGAAGACATGCGCGAAGCCGCCGCCGTGGTCAAGAAGCTGGGCCAGAAGGTCGCGAAGAACGTGAAGCTGGCCATGGTCGTGCCCGGCTCGGGCGTGGTGAAGGAACAGGCCGAGCGCGAAGGCCTCGACGTGATCTTCAAGGCCGCGGGCTTCGAATGGCGCGAGCCCGGCTGCTCGATGTGCCTGGCCATGAACGCCGACCGCCTGGAACCCGGCGAGCGCTGCGCATCGACCAGCAACCGCAACTTCGAAGGCCGCCAGGGCGCCGGCGGCCGTACCCACCTCGTGAGCCCGGCCATGGCCGCCGCCGCCGCCGTGCACGGCCATTTCGTCGACGTGCGCACTTTTGCCTGATCTGGCCTGACCTGGAGACATCACATGCAGAAATTCACCGTGCACAAGGGCCTCGTGGCGCCGATGGACCGCGAGAACGTCGACACCGACGCCATCATTCCCAAGCAGTTCCTCAAGTCGATCAAGAAGACCGGCTTCGGCGTGAACCTGTTCGACGAATGGCGCTACCTCGATCCGGGCCTGCCCGGCCAGGATCCGGCCAGCCGCAAGCCGAACCCCGACTTCGTGCTCAACCAGCCGCGCTACACGGGCGCCTCGGTGCTGCTGGCGCGCAAGAACTTCGGCTGCGGCTCGTCGCGCGAACATGCGCCGTGGGCGCTCGACCAGTACGGCTTTCGCGCGATCATCGCGCCGAGCTACGCCGACATCTTCTTCAACAACAGCTTCAAGAACGGCCTGCTGCCGATCGTGCTGTCCGAAGCACAGGTGGGCCAGTTGTTCGACGAGACCTTCGCCTTCCCCGGCTATACGCTGACCATCGACCTGGAGCGCCAGGTGGTGGTGAAGCCCGACGGCCAGGAGTTCGCGTTCGACGTGCAGGCCTTCCGCAAGTACTGCCTGATCAACGGGCTGGATGACATCGGCCTCACGCTGCGCCACAAGGACAAGATCAAGGCCTTCGAGGCCGAGCGCCTGGCGCAGAAGCCCTGGCTCGCGCATACGATGCTGGCCAACGCCTGAACGCGTTCCGTTTTCCCATCTTCCACATACGACAAAAATGAAAATCGCAGTTCTCCCGGGTGACGGCATCGGCACCGAAATCGTGGCCGAAGCGGTCAAGGTGCTCGACGTCCTCGACCTGAAGTTCGAGATGGAATCGGCGCTGGTCGGCGGTGCCGCCTACGAGGCGCACGGCCATCCGCTGCCCGAATCGACGCTCAAGCTGGCCAAGGAATCCGACGCGGTACTGTTCGGCGCCGTCGGCGACTGGAAATACGACAAGCTCGACCGGCCGCTGCGCCCCGAGCAGGCCATCCTGGGCCTGCGCAAGAACCTGGGCCTGTTCGCCAACTTCCGCCCGGCCATCTGCTACGAGGAGCTGGTGGACGCTTCGAGCCTGAAGCCCGAGCTGATCGCCGGCCTGGACATCCTGATCATCCGGGAGCTCACCGGCGACATCTACTTCGGCCAGCCGCGCGGCCGCCGCACAGCCGTCGACGGCCACTTCCCGGGCGCCGAGGAAGCCTTCGACACGATGCGCTATTCGCGCCCCGAGATCGAGCGCATCGCGCGCGTGGCCTTCGAGGCGGCACGCAAGCGCAGCAAGCGCGTGACCAGCGTGGACAAGAACAACGTGCTGGAAACCTCGCAGCTGTGGAAAGACGTGATGCTCGACGTCGCGAAGGAATATCCGGACGTCGAGCTCGACCACATGCTGGTCGACAACGCGGCCATGCAGCTCGTGAAGGCGCCCAAGAAGTTCGACGTGGTGGTCACCGGCAACATGTTCGGCGACATCCTCTCGGACGAGGCCGCGATGCTCACCGGCTCCATCGGCATGCTGCCCTCGGCGTCGCTCAATTCGAGCAACCAGGGCCTGTACGAGCCCAGCCATGGCAGCGCCCCGGACATTGCAGGCAAGGGGGTTGCCAATCCTTTGGCTACAATACTGTCCGCTGCCATGATGCTCCGCTTCTCACTCAACCAAGCCGAGGCTGCCGACCGTATCGAGTCGGCGGTCAAGGTCGTGCTGGCCTCCGGCTTGCGCACGGGTGACATCTGGTCTGAAGGTACGAAGCGCGTCGGCACCCGCGAAATGGGCGACGCGGTCGTTGCAGCAATCACCAAAAAGACGATTACCGGCTAACCGCAGCCCGCTTCGTCACGCCCCTCCCCGGCTCGACGAGTCGGGGGCAAAAAAAGACAACTTTTTCTTTTTTCATAAGGGCAAACTGAAATGGCGAACGCATCTCAACCTCTGGTCGGCCTCGTTGGCTGGCGCGGCATGGTCGGCTCGGTCCTGATGGACCGCATGCAGGCCGAAGGCGACTTCGGTCTGATCGAGCCGATCTTCTTCTCGACCTCCAACGCCGGCGGCAAGGCCCCGGCCATGGCCAAGAACGAGACCGCGCTGAAGGATGCGAACGACATCGAAGCACTGAAGAAGTGCGACATCGTCATCACCTGCCAGGGCGGCGACTACACCAGCGAGGTGTTTCCCAAGCTGCGCGCCGCGGGCTGGAACGGCCACTGGATCGATGCCGCCTCCACCCTGCGCATGAAGGATGACGCCATCATCGTGCTCGACCCGGTGAACCTGCCGGTCATCGAGAACGCGCTGGTCAAGGGCGGCAAGAACTGGATTGGCGGCAACTGCACCGTGAGCTGCATGCTCATGGGCGTGGGCGCCCTCTACAAGGCCGGCCTGGTCGAATGGATGACCAGCATGACCTACCAGGCAGCCTCTGGCGGCGGCGCGCAGCACATGCGCGAACTGCTGACCCAGTTCGGCACCCTGAACGCCGAAGTGCGCGCGCTGCTGGACGACCCGAAGTCGGCCATCCTCGAAATCGACCGCAAGGTGCTGCACAAGCAGCAGAACCTGAGCGCCGCCGAGACCGCCAACTTCGGCGCGCCGCTGGGCGGCTCGCTGATCCCCTGGATCGACAAGGACCTGGGCCTGGGCAAGAGCCAGGACGATGCCGAATGGGGCTTGTCCAAGGAAGAATGGAAGGGCGGCGCCGAGACCAACAAGATCCTGGGCCAGGGCGCGGGCTTCGGCACCGCCGCCGTGCCGGTCGACGGCTTCTGCGTGCGCATCGGCGCCATGCGCTGCCATAGCCAGGCGCTGACCTTCAAGCTCAAGAAGAACGTTCCGCTGGCCGACATCGAAGCGATGATCGCCGCCGACAACCCGTGGGCGAAGGTCGTGCCGAACACGCGGGAAGCAACGGTCAAGGACCTCACGCCGGTGGCGGTGACGGGCACCATGAACATTCCGGTCGGCCGTATCCGCAAGCTGGCGATGGGCCCGGAATACGTTGGCGCATTCACCATCGGCGACCAATTGCTGTGGGGCGCTGCGGAACCGCTGCGCCGCATGCTGCGCATCCTGCTCGAAGCCTGATGCGGGGTGCTCAGGGCCTTTTGAAACACAAATTGTTGCCGAAAGGCAACATAAGATGTGATCGTAAGTATGCGCGCACTGGGTAGAAATGGCGCATTGCCTTGTCAGTGCGTAGTGATGGTGCTAACGTCCTCTTACAAATTCTGGGCCTGAGCCGCCCCCTATCAGCATGACAAGACATCTGTTGCCTGCGGCCAGCCCTTCGGCCGCTCGCCCGCATCTGCCATCGAACGGTTGGCGCCTTTCCATTCTGGGCGCCGCGGCCGCCGTGGCTCTGGGCCTCGCCAGCAGCGACGCCAGCGCGTTCGCGCTGGGTCAGCTGAAGGTCCAATCGGCGCTCGGCGAACCGTTGCGCGCCGAGATCGACGTGACCGAGATCGCTGCCAACGAGGCGGACGGCCTGAAGATCAACATCGCCACGGCCGAAGCCTTCAAGAACGCCGGCGTGCCGTACAACCCGGCGCTCAGCGACGTGCGGGCGACCCTGCAACGTCGTGCAGGCGGCCAGTACGTGGTGCGCCTGAGCGGCAACCGCCCTCTCAACGACCCGTTCATCGACCTGCTGCTGGAAGCCAACGGCTCGTCGGGCCGGATCGTGCGCGACTACACCGTGCTGCTCGATCCGCCGGCCACGCGGCAGGCGGCAGCACCGAGCGTGCCGGCAGCCCCGATTGCCCCGCAGATCACGACGCCCGTCGAGCGCCCGGCCGCACGCGCGCGCCGCGAGCGTGCACCGGTGGCCGCCGCGCCTTCGGCTCCCGTCGCTGCGGCGCCCGCGCCGGTAGCCGCCGCTCCGGCAGCTCCCGCCGTTGCCAGCGCCCCCGCCCGTACCGGCGGCGGCGGCGGTGAACAGGTCACGGTGCAGCGCGGCGACACCGCCAGCAAGATCGCCGGCGCCTACAAGCCGGCCGACGTGTCGCTCGACCAGATGCTCGTGGCCCTGCTGGCCGCCAACCCCAATGCCTTCATCGGCGGCAACGTCAACCGCATGCGCGCGGGCGCCGTGCTCGACCTGCCGACCGCCGCCCAGGCAGCAGCCACGCCGGCCGCCGAGGCGCGCCGCACCGTCACGGCGCAGAGCCGCGACTTCGGCTCCTACCGCCAGCGCCTGGCCGAGAATGCGCCGACCTCGAACGTCGCGGCCGCCAGCCGCAATGCCTCGGGCAAGCTGCAGGCCAACGTCGAAGACCGCAACGCCGCTGCCAGCGCACCCGACAAGCTCACCATCTCGCAGGGCAGCGCCTCCACCCGCGCAGCCGACGAAAAAGTCGCGCAGGCCCGCCAGGCGCAGGACGCGAGCAACCGCGTCGCAGAGCTGTCGAAGAACATCGAGGAGCTGAACAAGCTCAAGAGCAGTACCGGTGCGGCCGCGCCGGCAGCCGCCCCCGGCACGCCGGGCATTCCTGTTCCGGCCCCGTCCACGGCTGCCACGACGGCACCCGCGGCAGCCAGCCCAGCGCCGGCACCGGCCGCGGCACCCACGCCAGCTCCGTCGGCCCCGGCCGCCGCGACGCCAGCCCCTGCTGCCGCTGCAGCCGCTGCACCTGCGGCAGCCCCCGCCGCCCCCACGCCTGAAGCGACCGCTGCCGCCGCCGCGCCCGCGGCAGCAACCACGCCCGCGGCAACGCCCGCGGCCGATGCCGCAGCCACGACGCCTGCCGCCGCCCCGACGGGCGATGCCGCCGCGCCGAAGCCGGCCTCGAAGAAGGTTGTGGCACCGCCACCGCCCCCGCCGGAGCCCACCTTCTTCGAAGAACTGCTGGACAACCCGCTGATGCTGGCCGGCGCCGCGCTGATCGCGCTGCTGGTCGGCTTCCTGCTTTATCGCGTGCTGGGCCGCCGCCGCGAGGAAATGAGCGAAAGCGTGTTCCTCGAGAGCCGCATTCCCAAGGACTCGTTCTTCGGCGCCAGCGGCGGCGAATCGGTCGACACCAAGAACCGTGGCGACTCCACGGTGTCGTCGCTGTCGTACTCGCCGAGCCAGCTCGACGCGGGCGACGTCGACCCCGTGGCCGAAGCCGACGTCTACCTGGCCTACGGCCGCGACCTGCAGGCCGAGGAAATCCTGCGCGAAGCGCTGCGCCTGAACCCCGACCGCACGGCGATCCATCTCAAGCTGCTCGAAATCCATGCCAAGCGGCGCGACGTGCGGGCCTACGAAAGCCTCGCCACCGAAGTGCACAAGCTGACCGGCGGCCTGGGCTCCGAATGGACGCGCGTGGTCGACATGGGCAAGGACCTCGATCCGGGCAACCCGCTGTACGAATCCGGCGCCAGCCGCAGCGGCGGTGGCGCCAGCGCCGCCGAAACGGCCGCCTTCGCCGGCGCCCTGGCCGCGGCCGCCAAGCCGGTGGCTGCGCCTCCCGCTTCGCCGCCGGTGGCTGTCGCTCCGCCCGCCTTCGTTCCGTCGGTGGCACCGCTGGACTTCGATCTCGACCTGACCGCGCCGCCGCCCCCTGCTCCCGCCCCGGCGCCGGCTCCGAACCATGCCCCGGTCGGCGCCAGCCTGCCGAAGTCGGCCTACGCGCCCGCGCCGACGGCCGCTCGCCCCGCCGCACCGCTGTCGAACGGCCACGCTGCGACGCCCGTCGACCTGGAGAACGACTTCGACACCGCGCCAGGCGCACTGACCGCCCTGACGCCCGACACCCGCCCCTCTTCGCTGAGCGACGCTGAGCACAACACCCGCCCCGCCATGCTGCGCAACTCGCTGCCGGCGGACTCGGGCTTCATCGAGTTCGACATGAGCGCGCTGGCCGGCCTGCCGGCTCGCAGCGCCGAAACGCCCGTGGCACGCCCCACGGTCTCCACGCACGACGACGAGGGCGACGACAGCCCCCACGCCGTCAAGCTGTCCCTCGCACGCGAACTGCAGGCCATCGGCGACGTCGAAGGCGCGCGCTCGCTGGTGGAGGAAGTCGAAGCCGAAAGCGCTGGCGACCTCAAGTCGCAAGCCCGTCAGCTGCTCGCGGAACTGCGCTGAGCGGTTGGCGTTGTTCCTGTTCCTGAATTCGTGAGGCTGGCGCTCGGCATCCGCTACAACGGCCAGGCGTACGAGGGCTGGCAAAGCCAGCGCTCGGGCCGCACGGTGCAGGACAAGCTCGAGGCGGCGCTCTCGAAGTTCGCGGCACAGCCCATCGGCACGCTGTGCGCGGGCCGCACCGACGCCGGCGTGCACGCGCTCATGCAGGTGGTGCATTTCGACACCACCGTCGAGCGCGAACCCTTCTCCTGGATGCGCGGCCCCAACCGCTTCCTGCCCGACGACATCGCGGTGCAATGGGCGCAACCGGTGCCCGATGAGTTCCACTGCCGCGCCAGCGCCCTGGCGCGCCGCTACCTGTACGTGCTCTCGCAGTCGCCGGTGCGGCCCAGCCTGGATGCGGGCCGGGTCGGCTGGTCGATGCATGCGCTCGATGGCGACGCGATGCGCGCCGCGGCGGCGCTGCTGGTCGGGCGGCACGATTTCAGCTCGTTCCGCGCCTCGGCCTGCCAGGCCCGCTCGCCGGTCAAGGACCTGCGGCGCATCGAAATCACCCGCATCGGCGACGGCGAGCGCTGCCGCTGGCACTTCGAATTCGAGGCCGACGCGTTCCTGCACCACATGATCCGCAACCTGATGGGCTGCCTCGTGCGCATCGGCCGGGGCGACGAGCCTGTCGAATGGATTTCGCAGGTGCTGGAGGCGCGCAGCCGCAAGGTTGCGGCGCCCACATTCTCGGCGGACGGCCTTTACTTCCTGGGTCCGTTGTACGACGCGAAGTGGGGGCTGCCGGCCGAGGCCACGCTGCAGGCCGGCGGGGCTCCGTATGATGGCCCGCCATGACCTCCCCGAGCGCAGCAGCCACCCGCACCCGCATCAAGATCTGCGGCCTGACCCGTGAGGCCGACGTGGACGCGGCGGTCGAGGCCGGCGCCGACGCCATCGGCTTCGTGCTCTACCCCGGGAGCCCCCGCGCGGTAACGCCGGAACGCGCCGCCGAACTGGCCTCGCGCCTGCCCCCATTCATCACGCCGGTGCTGTTGTTCGTGAACGAAGACCCGTCGACGGTTATCGCGTCGCTCGCCCGCGTGCGGGGCGCCATCGCCCAGTTCCACGGCGAGGAAACGCCCGATCAGTGCGAGGAATCGACCGGGCCGGAGCGCTTTCGTTACATGCGCGCGGCCCGGATTCCCCTGGGGGCTGCCGGAGCCGCCTTCGACCTCGTAAAATACGCGTCCGATTACTCCCACGCCCAGGCCATCCTGCTCGACGCCCATGTCGAAGGTTATGGCGGTGGCGGCAAGGCATTCGATTGGTCACTTCTTCCACCCGCCGTCGACGCTCACCTCGTCTTGAGTGGTGGGCTCACACCTGCAAACGTGAGCGATGGCATTCGCATCCTGCGGACGCGCTGCAAGTCGCTGTCCGTTGATGTGAGCTCGGGCGTCGAAATCGACGGTCCCGGGAACAAGGGCCTCAAGGACGCCGGAAAGATCCGGCAGTTCGTCGCAGCCGTCAGGGCAGCCGACGCGTCCTTCTCAAGTTAGCCGCCGCAGCCGATCGTTGGTCGGGCTGCGGCCCACCGATCGAGAATCATGCAAAGCCAATTCCAGGATTACCAGCAACCCGATGCCACCGGCCATTTCGGCAACTACGGCGGCACCTTCGCGAGCGAAACGCTCACCCACGCGATCAACGAACTGCGCGACGCGTATGCGAAGTTCAAGGACGACCCGGCCTTCCTGGCCGAATTCCACTACGAGCTGAAGCACTTCGTCGGCCGCCCCTCGCCGGTCTACCACGCGGCGCGCACCAGCCGTGAAATGGGCGGTGCGCAGATCTACCTGAAACGCGAAGACCTCAACCACACCGGCGCGCACAAGATCAACAACGTGATCGGCCAGGCGATGCTCGCCCGGCGCATGGGCAAGCCCCGCGTCATCGCCGAGACCGGCGCCGGCCAGCACGGCGTGGCCACCGCCACCATCTGCGCGCGCTACGGCCTCGAGTGCGTGGTCTACATGGGCAGCCAGGACGTGAAGCGCCAGAGCCCGAACGTCTACCGCATGAACCTGCTCGGCGCGACCGTGGTGCCCGTCGAATCCGGCAGCAAGACCCTGAAGGACGCGCTCAACGAGGCCATGCGCGACTGGGTCACCAATGTGGAAAACACCTTCTACATCATCGGCACCGTCGCCGGACCGCACCCCTACCCGACCATGGTGCGCGACTTCCAGAGCGTGATCGGCACCGAGTGCATCGAGCAGATGCCGGCCATGCTGGCCGCCGACGGCATCACCGGCGAAGCCGAGGGCAAACAACCCGATGTGGTCGTCGCCTGCGTGGGCGGCGGCAGCAATGCGATGGGCATCTTCCACCCCTACATTCCGTTCGCGGGCACGCGCCTGATCGGCGTGGAGGCGGCGGGCGAAGGGCTCGACAGCGGCAAGCACTCGGCTTCCATCCTGCGCGGCAGCCCCGGCGTGCTGCACGGCAACCGCACCTACCTGCTGCAGAACGAAGACGGCCAGATCACCGAGACCCACAGCATCAGCGCGGGCCTCGACTACCCCGGCGTGGGACCCGAGCACGCCTACCTGGCGGACGTCGGCCGTGCCGAGTACGTCGGCGTCACCGACAAGGAAGCGCTCGACGCCTTCCACTACCTGTGCCGCACGGAAGGCATCATTCCCGCGCTCGAATCCAGCCACGCCGTGGCACATGCGATGAAGCTCGCCAAGACCATGCGCCCGGACCAATCCATCCTGGTGAACCTCTCGGGCCGTGGCGACAAGGACATCGGCACGGTGGCCGACCTGTCGGGCGTCGACTTCTACGACCGCCCCTCGATGCGCGGCCTGAGCGTGAAGGGAGGCAAGTGATGAGCCGCATTGCAGCAACCTTCGCAGCGCTGAAAAAAGACGGCCGCCGCGCCCTCGTGCCGTACGTCACGGCGGGCTTTCCCTTTGCCGACATCACGCCCGAGCTGATGCACGGCATGGTCGAGGCCGGCGCCGACGTGATCGAACTCGGCGTGCCCTTCTCCGACCCGATGGCCGACGGCCCCGTGATCCAGAAGGCCGGCGAGGCCGCGCTGGCGCTGGGCGTCGGCATGAAGCAGGTGCTGGCCATCGTGGCCGCCTTCCGCCAGAAGGACGCGACCACGCCCGTGGTGCTGATGGGCTATGCGAACCCGGTCGAGCGCTACGACCTGGTGCACGGCAAGAAGGCCTTCATCCGCGACGCGGCCGTGGCCGGCGTGGACGGCCTGCTGGTCGTCGACTACCCGCCCGAGGAATGCGAAGCCTTTGCCGCCGACCTCAAGGCCGCAGGCATCGACCTGATCTTCCTGCTCGCCCCCACCAGCACCGACGAGCGCATGGCCCAGGTCGCGCGCATCGCCAGCGGGTACGTCTACTACGTGTCGCTCAAGGGCGTGACGGGTGCCGGCCACCTCGACGCCGAAGCGGTCGGCCAGATGATTCCGCGCATCCGCCAGCACGTGGGCATTCCGGTCGGCGTGGGCTTCGGCATCCGCGACGCCCGCACCGCGCAGGCGGTCGGATCGGCCGCCGACGCGGTCATCATCGGCACCAAGATCATTCAACTCATCGAAGACCAGCCCCGCGACAAGGTCGTGCCGGCCGTGCGTGAATTCCTCGCGGGCATCCGCGAGGCGCTCGACGCGCTGCCCGCCGCGACGGCCAAGAACGCGGCTGGTCGATAATCACCGCCAACACAAGGAGCCCCTGATGAGCTGGCTTGAAAAACTGCTACCCGCCAAGATCGCGCAAACCGACCCGTCCGAGCGCCGCCAGGTGCCCGAGGGCCTGTGGATCAAATGCCCCGCCTGCGAGACCGTTCTGTACAAGACCGACCTCGAGCACAACCAGAACGTCTGCCCCAGCTGCAGCCACCACCATCGCATCGGCGCCCGCGCGCGCCTGGACGCGTTCCTCGATGCCGAGGGCCGCTACGAGGTCGGCCAGGAAGTGCTGCCGGTCGACGCCCTGAAGTTCAAGGACAGCCGCAAGTACCCCGAGCGCCTGAAGGAAGCCCTGGAAAACACCGGCGAGACCGACGCGCTGGTCGTCATGGGCGGCTCGGTGCACAGCATCAGCGTGGTCGTGGCCTGCTTCGAATTCGAATTCATGGGCGGCTCCATGGGCAGCGTGGTCGGCGAGCGCTTCGTGCGCGGCGTCGAAACCGCCATCGAGCAGAAGGTGCCCTTCATCTGCTTCACCGCCACCGGCGGCGCGCGCATGCAGGAAGGCCTGCTCTCGCTGATGCAGATGGCCAAGACCAACGCCGCGCTCACGCGCCTGGCGAAGAAGGGCCTGCCCTACATCAGCGTGCTGACCGACCCGACCATGGGCGGCGTGTCGGCAGGCTTCGCCTTCGTGGGCGACGTGGTGATCGCCGAGCCCAAGGCGCTGATCGGCTTTGCAGGCCCGCGCGTGATCGAATCGACCGTGCGCGTGACGCTGCCCGAAGGCTTCCAGCGCGCCGAGTTCCTGCAGACCAAGGGCGCGATCGACTTCATCAGCGACCGCCGCGAACTGCGCAAGACCATTGCCAGCACGCTGGCGATGCTGCTGCGCCAGCCGGCCGACGCGGTCAGCTGACACAGGCAGGCGTCCAAAAGACAAGGGCCCGGGTGCATTGCACCCGGGCCCTTTTCAGTTGGGCTCGATCAGAACGTCAGTTGATAGGCAAACACCAGCAGGTTGCTCAGCACGATGGCAATCACCTGCAGCACCACGATGGCCGCCAGCGGCGACAGGTCGATGCCGCCGATCAGCGGAATGAAGCGCCGGAACGGCCGCACCAGCGGCTCGGCCAGGCGGGAGATGAGGTCGAGCAGCATCGGGGAAGCGCCCGGAATCCACGACAGCACGGCATAGACCACCAGCAGCGCCGTCAGCCCCGAGACCGCCAGCTGCATCAGCCCCACCAGCGACACCAGCGGCAAGGTCGCGATCCGTCCGAGGTTGCCGATCAGCAGCCAGAGCAGCAGGAACTTCATCAGCACCAGCAGCCACGCCGCGATCAGGCTCGCCAGGTCCCAGCGCTTCACCGGCGGCACGATGCGCCGCAGCGGAAGCACGATCCAGTCGGTGATGGCGAAGATGAAGCGCCCGAGCGGATTGCCGAAAGGCACCCGGTGGTACTGCATGTAGAGGCGCAGCAGGCAGGCGCCGCCGAGCAGGCCGACGATCACGTCGAGAAGGAACGAGGGAATCTGATAGAGCATGAGGCGCAGCCGTGAGCGGAATGCGATGATAGCCACGCAAGGCTCTTCGATGACGACACAACCCCTTTTGCATTCACTGCCATTGTTCCCGCTCGGCACGGTTCTGTTTCCGGGCGGCCTGCTTCCGCTGCGAATCTTCGAGGTCCGCTATCTCGACATGATCGGCAAGTGCCGCAAGGCCGATGCGCCCTTCGGCGTGGTGAGCCTCACCAGCGGCAGCGAAGTGCGCAAGGCCGGCGCCGACACCGAGAGCTTTGCCGGCATCGGCACGCTGGCCATGATCCGCGAGTTCGAGTCGCCGCAAAGCGGCCTGCTGCAGATCGAATGCATCGGCACGCAGCGATTCCGCGTGCGCCATGCCGAACTGCAGAAGCACGGGCTCTGGGTGGCCGAGGTCGAGGCGGTGAACGACGACGTCGCGCTGGAGATCCCGGACGACCTCAGGCACACCGCCACCGCGTTGCAGCGGCTGCTCGACACGCTGGAAGAACGGCGCCGCGCGCAAGGCGAATCGGTGCGGCTGCCTATCGGCACACCCTACCGGCTCGACGACTGCGGCTGGGTAGCCAACCGCTGGTGCGAGCTGGTGCCGATGCAGCTGGAGCTGCGCCAGCGGCTGATGGAGCTCGACAGTCCGTTGATGCGGCTGGAGCTGGTGAGCGATCTGCTGGCGCGCACGGGCATCACCGAGTAGGCATCACATTTGGCAGCTACATTTTTTGTAGCGCTTTGTGCAGGATTGACGGGCATTCAGGGGCGGTCTCGGTTCAAACCTGATGGGCTAAAATGCCAGCCCCGCGCACGCTCCCGGTTGCGCGCCACCCGCCTCCCATGTCCGATCAAAAGACCCCTACGCCTCCCACGCCCGCCGTCGACGAAAACCAGCTCATCGCCGAACGCCGCGAAAAACTCAAGCTGCTGCGCACCGCGCAGGTCGAGGGCAAAGGCGTTGCGTTCCCGAACGACTTCAAGCCCGGCCACCGCGCCGCGGCACTCGTCGAGGCACATGGCGCCACCGAAGCCGAAGCCCTCGACGCGCAAGCCGTTTCCGTGAGCGTGGCGGGCCGGATGATGCTCAAGCGCGTCATGGGCAAGGCCAGCTTCGCAACGCTGCAGGACGCCACCAGCCGCATCCAGCTCTACGTCACGCGCGACGCGGTGGGCGAAGAGGCCTATGCCGAATTCAAGCGCTGGGACCTGGGCGACATCGTCGGCGCCGAAGGCTCGCTGATGAAGACCAAGACCGGCGAGCTGTCGGTCAAGGTCACCCGGCTGCGCCTGCTCACCAAGAGCCTGCGTCCGCTGCCCGACAAGTTCCACGGCATGGCCGACCAGGAACAGAAGTACCGCCAGCGCTACGTCGACCTGATCACCGACGAATCGGCGCGCGTGCGCTTCACCGCGCGCAGCAAGGCCGTGAGCGCGCTGCGCGAGTTCATGGTGGCCAACGATTTCCTCGAAGTCGAGACGCCCATGCTCCACCCCATTCCCGGCGGCGCCAACGCCAAGCCCTTCAAGACGCACCACAACGCGCTCGACCAGGAAATGTTCCTGCGCATCGCGCCCGAGCTGTACCTCAAGCGCCTGATCGTCGGCGGCTTCGAGCGCGTGTTCGAAATCAACCGGAGCTACCGCAACGAGGGCATCTCGGTGCGGCACAACCCCGAGTTCACGATGATGGAGTTCTACGCGGCCTACTGGAACTACCGCGACCTGATGGACTTCACCGAGACGCTGATCCGCACCATCGCCGACAAGGCCGTGGGCACACAGCAGCTCACCTACCAGGGCAAGCCGGTCGACCTGACCCAGCCCTTCGAGCGCCTGACGATCCGCGAAGCCATCCTGAAGCACACCGATGCCGAAGGCGTGGCCCAGGGCGTGGACGACACCGCCTGGCTCATCGCCGCACTGCGCAAGATCGGCCTGAGCGAAGAAAAGGACAAGCTCTCGCAGCGCAGCCTGGCCAGCCTGCAGGTGATGTACTTCGAGGAAACCGTCGAAGAGAAGCTCTGGCAGCCGACCTTCATCATGGAGCACCCGACCGAGATCTCGCCGCTGGCGCGCGCCAACGACGAGCGCCCCGAGGTCACCGAGCGCTTCGAGCTCTACATCACCGGCCGCGAGTTCGGCAACGGCTTCAGCGAGCTGAACGACGCCGAGGACCAGGCCGCGCGCTTCAACGCGCAGGTCGCGGCCAAGGATAGCGGCGACGACGAAGCCATGTACTACGACCACGACTTCGTGCGCGCGCTCGAATACGGCATGCCGCCCACCGGCGGCTGCGGCATCGGCATCGACCGGCTGATGATGCTGCTGACCGATTCGCCGAGCATCCGCGACGTGATCCTGTTCCCCGCCCTGCGCAGGGAATCTTGAGCGTGCCGTCACCGTCGTCGCTGCCGACGATCGGCATCGACTTCGGCACCTCCAACTCCGCCGTGGCCTGCCGGGTCGACGGCGTCGCCCGCCTGCTGCCCATCGAAGGCGCGGCCACCACGCTGCCGACCGCGATCTTCTTCAACTCGGAAGACCGCACCACGCACTTCGGCCGCGACGCCGTCGCGCAATATCTCTCGGGCACCGAAGGCCGGCTGATGCGTTCGCTCAAGAGCCTGCTGGGCAGCGCGCTGATGCAGGAGAAGACCGCCATCTATGACGGTCTCTTGAGCTTCGAGGACATCATCGCGCGCTTCCTGCGCGAGCTGGCAGTGCGTGCCAGCCGCGAGCTGGGCCAGTTGCCCGAGCGCGTCGTGATCGGGCGGCCCGTGCACTTCGTGGACGACGATCCGAAGCGCGACGAGCGCGCCGAGGAAAGCCTGCGCGTCGCGGCGCGTGCGGCGGGCTTCCGCGAAATCGCCTTCCAGCTCGAGCCGATCGCCGCCGCCTTCGACTACGAGCAGCGCATCGCCAAGGAATCGATCGTGCTCATCGTCGACATCGGCGGCGGCACCTCAGACTTCACCGTGGTGCGCGTGGGCCCCGACCGCGCGGCGCGCGAGGACCGCGGCGACGACGTGCTGGCCACCAGCGGCGTGCACATCGGCGGCACCGACTTCGACCAGCGCCTGAACCTCGAGCGCGTGATGCCGCATTTCGGCTTTCGCCACCACGGCCCGCAGGGGCGCGAGGTGCCGAGCAAAGTGTTCTTCGAGCTGTCGTCCTGGCACCTGATCAACTGGCTCTACGCCGCCAAGGCGGTGCGCCAGGCCAAGGAACTGCGCACCAGCTACAGCGACACGCGCCTGCACGACCGCCTCATGAACGTGCTGGAAGAACGGCACGGCCACCGCATCGCCAGCGCCGTGGAAGCGGCCAAGATCGATGCCTCCGTCACCGATGCGGAAACCGCCATCGACCTCGACTGCGCCGAGCGCGGCCTGGTGGCTTCGCTGTCTCCCGCCGACATGGCGCAACAGCTGGCCGGCCCGCTCGAGAACGTGATCGCCTGCGCCCACGCCTGCGTCAAGCGCGCGGGCCTTCGCAGCGGCGACCTCGACGCGATCTACCTGACCGGCGGCTCGTCCGCCCTGCGACCGTTCCAGCATGCGCTGCGCAAGAGCTTCGCGGGCGTGAACCTGGTCGAGGGCGACCTGTTCGGCGGTGTCGCCACCGGCCTGGCCTGCGTGGCGCGCACCGGACGCGCGGCACGCTGATGAAATACCTGGCGGGCTATCCGGCACCCCTACTGGACCAGGTCCGCCAGCTGATGGCCGAAGACCGGCTCGCCGGCCTGCTGCTCAAGCGCTACCCCGAAGGCTCGCACGACATCCAGACCGACCGCGCGCTGTACGGGTACGTGAGCGAGCTCAAGAGCGACTTCATGCGCAAGGCCGAGCCGCTGTCCAAGGTGATGTTCGACAGCAAGCTGCACGTGATACGCAACGCGCTGGGCACGCACACCACCGTGTCCCGCGTGCAGGGCGGCAAGCTCAAGGCCAAGCGCGAGATCCGCGTGGCCACCCTGTTCAAGGACGTGCCGCTTCCCTGGCTGCGCATGATCGTCGTGCACGAACTCGCCCACATGAAGGAGCGCGACCACGACAAGGCTTTCTATGCGCTATGCATGCATATGGAGCCGGAGTACCAGCAGCTCGAATTCGACCTGCGGCTGTACCTGACCCATCTGGAGACGGGCGGGGAACGGCTCTGGCGCCCCACGGCCGCCTGAAGAAAAAGAGCGCTCGGCTCAGACGGCCGCCAGCAGGCGCAGCGCATCGCGGTGAGTGCGCGACGCGGAAAGCGTGTCCCAGTCGGGCGCGGCCTCTTGCGGCAGCAACGCGAGCCTGCGTGCCTCGCTCGCCGCATCCGGCCGCCATTGCCCGTTGCGCGAAGCCGCCTCGAAGCCATCGAGGAATTGGTCGAGCACCCGTCCGTCGCCGATGCTCTGGTTGCACAGCAGTGCCACGTCGCAGCCCGCCGCCAGCGCCGCCAGCGCGGCGTCGGTGTAGCTCAGCAGTTCGCCGTCGATGTAGCGACCCGCTTCCATGCTCAGGTCGTCGCTGAAGACCGCGCCGTCGAAGGCGAAGCGCTGGCGCAGCACCGCCTTGAGCCACTTCGACGAAAACCCCGCCGGCCGCTTGTCGACCTTGGGGTAGATCACGTGCGCCGGCATCACGGCGGTGAGCGTGCCGGCCAGCCAGTCGTAAGGCCGGGCGTCGTCGCTCAGGATGTCCTTGAGGCTGCGCTTGTCGACCGGGATCTCGACGTGGGAATCGGCCGTGACGAAACCGTGCCCCGGAAAATGCTTGCCGCAGTTGCGCATGCCCTTTTGCAGCATGCCGTGCATGACGCTCTTGGCCAGCAGCGCCACCACGCGCGGGTCGCGGTGGAAACTGCGGTCGCCGATCACGCCGCTGCCGCCGTGGTCCAGGTCGAGCACGGGCGCGAAGCTGAAATCGACGCCGCAGGCGCGCAGTTCGGCCGCGAGCACCTGGCCGGCAGCCGTCGCGGCCTGCGTGGCGCGCATGGCGTCGCGCATCCACAGTTCGCCCAGGGCGCGCATCGACGGCAGTCGCGTGAAGCCGTCGGTGCGAAAGCGCTGCACGCGGCCGCCTTCGTGGTCGACGCAGATCAGCAGGTCGGGGCGTATCGCCTTGATCTCGGCATTGAGCGCGGTCATCTGCGCCCGGTCCTGCCAATTGCGGGAGAAATGGATCACGCCGCCGACCAGCGGGTTGGCAAGGCGCCGGCGGTCGGCCGCGTCGAGTTCGGTCGCGGCCACGTCGATGATCAGCGGCGCATGGGGGCGAGCAGCAAGCTCGGGGGTCATACCTTCTCCACCACCACGAAGCTCGCGGCGTATTCGTTTTCGTCGGTCACGGTCACGTGGGCCGTGAGCCCTTGTGCCTCGAACCAGTCCTTCAGGCCGCCGTGCAGCACGATGACCGGCTTGCCGCTGGGCAGGTTTGCGATCTCGCACAGGCGCCAGCTCATGGGCATGCGCATGCCCATGCCGATCGCCTTGCTGAAAGCCTCCTTGGCGGAAAAACGGGTCGCGAGGTAGCTGATGCCGCGCTTGGGCCAGCGCGCGCTGCGGGCCTTCCAGACCGCGAACTCGGCGTCGCTCAGCACCTTGCGGGCGAAGCGCTCGCCCTGGCGCTCGAAGGTCGCGGTGATGCGCCGCAGGTCGCAGATGTCGGTGCCAATGCCGTAGATCATTCGGCGCCGGCGCTCATTGCTGCGCCTCGCTGATGCATCGCAGGTAGTCGCGGGTGGTGGCGGCATAGCCGAGTTCGAGGGCGTCGGCGACGAAGGCATGGCCGATAGACACCTCCAGCACGCCGGGCACCGCGCGCAGGAATGCAGTCAGGTTGTCGCGGCTCAGGTCGTGGCCGGCGTTGATGCCCAGGCCCGCGGCATGGGCCGCGCGCGCCGTGTCGGCATAGCGCTGGAGCACGGCCTGCTCGTCGGGCGTGCCGCGCGAGGCGGCATAGCCTTCGGTGTAGAGCTCGACGCGGTCGGCGCCCACGGCCTTGACGGCGGCCATCATCTCGGGAATTGGATCCATGAACAGGCTGACGCGCACGCCCAGCGCGCGGGCCTCGGCGATCAGCGGGCGCAGGCGCTCGGCATCGTCGGGGAAGGTCCAGCCGTGGTCGCTGGTCGACTGGGTTTCGCTGTCGGGCACGAAGGTGGCCTGGTGCGGCTTCAGCGTGCGCACGAAGTCCATCAGGTTCTGGAACGGGTTGCCTTCGATGTTGAACTCGATGGCGGGCCAGTCCCTGGCGAGCAGCTCCGACAGGTCGCTCACGTCGTGCGCGCGGATGTGGCGGGCATCGGGGCGGGGGTGCACTGTGATGCCCTGCGCGCCGGCGGCCAGGCAGGCCTGCGCGGCCTTGACCACGCTCGGGATGCCCAGGTGGCGCGTGTTGCGGACCAGGGCCACCTTGTTGAGGTTGACGGACAGCGAGGTGACGTTGCCTGAGGTGCTCATAGTGCTTGCAGATCTCTCATCATTTGCCGCGTGCGCAGCGTGGACACGCCGCAATGGTAGTTGAGCAAGGCGCGCAGCTGGTTCCGCAGGGCGCTGTTGCTGCCGGCGTTCATGGTGGCCACTTCGCGCAGCGTGGCGGTGAACGGGGCGCGGTCGTCGAGCACCGACTGCAAGGCCTGCCAGTCGGCGCCGGCAAGCGCGGCCTCCTTGCCGTCCGCCTGGCGCAGGCCGGCTTCGGGCACGAGGCTGTAGCGGGTGTCGGCCACGAGCGGCTCCAGCGTCAGGGTCTGGACCTCGAGCGACGGCAGCAGCCCGACCCCGCGCAGCAGCAGCAGTTCGAAGGCGCGCAGCGCGGCCGCATGGGTGGCCGCCTGGGCGCCGGCGTGGTCGCCCGCCAGCACCTGCACCACGCCCGCATAGGCGTCGAACAGCGCTTCGTGAGCATCGTCGCGCGCCAGCAGGCGCAGCAGCAGTTCGTTGACGTAGTAGCCCGACAGCAACGCCTCGCCGGTCGGCATGACGTGGCCACCCATCCACTCGGCGCCCTTGAGCGTGCGGATCTCGGCATCGCCGCCGTAGTTGAGCTGCAGCGGCTGAAGCGGCAGCAGCACGGGCCGGAAATTGGAACTCGGCCGCTTCGCCCCCTTGGCCACCAGCGCGATGCGCCCGTGGTGCCGGGTGAAGACCTCGAGGATCAGGCTCGACTCGCTCCAGTCGTAACGGTGTAGCACATAAGCCGGTTCGTGCGAAACGCGGTGGGCAGCAGCCACTTCATTCGTAGCCGAACGAACGGACTCGCGCTTCGTCGTCGGCCCAGCCCGAGCGCACCTTCACCCACAGTTCGAGGAACACCTTGGCGTCGGCCAGCTTCTCCAGCTCCACGCGGGTTTCCATGCCGATGCGCTTGATGCGCTCGCCCTTGTCGCCGATCACCATGGCCTTGTGGCCGTCGCGCTCGACCACGATGGTGGCGGCGATGCGCAGCAGGCGCTTCTGGCCCTTCTTCTGGGGCGGCTCTTCCTCGAACTTGTCGATGATGACGGTCGAGGTGTAGGGCAGCTCGTCGCCGGTCAGGCGGAACAGCTTTTCGCGCACCAGTTCGCCCGCGAGGAATTTCTCGCTGCGGTCGGTGAGCTCGTCTTCGTCATAGAACCAGGGCTGCTCCGGCAGGTACTTCTTGCAGATGTCGAACAGTCGCTCGACGTCCTTGGCGTTCTTGGCCGACATCGGCACGAACTCGGCGAAGCTGTGCTTCTCCTGCATGGTCTGCAGCCAGGGCGCGATGTCGCCGCGGCGGTGCACGTTGTCGAGCTTGTTGGCCAGCAGCACCGTCGGAATGCCCTTGCCGAGCAGCTTGAGCACGCGCTCGTCGGCCGGCGTGAAGCTGCCCGCCTCGACCACGAAAAGAATCAGGTCCACGTCGCCGACCGCGCCCTGCACGGTCTTGTTGAGCGACTTGTTCAGCGCGTTGGCATGCAGGGTCTGGAAACCCGGCGTGTCGACGAACACGAACTGCGTGGCGCCCAGCGTGCGCATGCCGGTGATGCGGTGGCGCGTGGTCTGCGCCTTGCGCGATGTGATGCTGATCTTCTGGCCGACCAGCGCATTGAGCAGCGTCGACTTGCCCACGTTGGGCTTGCCGACGATGGCGATGAGGCCGCAGTGCTGCGGCCCGGTTGCAGGCGCATCGCCTGCGGTGTCTTCAGGTCCCGCTACGGGATTGATAGCATCGTTCATTCTGATTTCACGCGGCGCCGCGTGCCTTGAGCCGGATCAACATGGCGGCCGCGGCAGCCTGCTCGCCGGCGCGGCGCGAGCCGCCGATGCCGCGTTCGCGAAGTCCCAACTCGGGCACCTCGCACTCGACATCGAAAGTCTGCTTGTGCGCCGCGCCCAGTGTGGCGGCCACGCGGTACACCGGCAGCTTCATTTTGTGGCCCTGCAGCCATTCCTGCAATTCGGTCTTAGGGTCTTTCGCCGCGGCTTCCATGCGCGGATTGATCTCGACCGCCTCGTACAGCCGGTGCACCAGCGCCTGGGCGGCCGCGAAACCGGCGTCGAGATAGACCGCGCCGATCAGCGCCTCGAGCGCATCGGCCAGGATCGACGGGCGGTTGGGGCCGCCGGAACGGGCCTCGCCTTCGCCGAGCTTGAGCAGCGGCGACAGCGCCAGCCCGACCGCCAGCCGGTGCAAGGTATCTTGTTTGACCAGGTTGGCGCGCACGCGCGAAAGGTCGCCCTCGGGCAGCGCCGAAAGACGGATGTAGAGCAGGTGGGAAACCGCGAGATTCAGCACCGAGTCGCCGAGAAACTCCAGGCGCTCGTTGTGGTCGGCCGAGAAACTGCGGTGCGTGAGCGCGAGCTGGAGCAGCCGCGGATCGGAGAAGGTGTGCTGGAGACGCGCCTGCAGCGCGACAAGGCTGCCGTCCACCTTTTTAAGCGCCGCGTTCAGCGGGTCTCGCCCTTGTATTTGAGCGTCAGGTAGGCCGGGCCGAAAAGGGGAATCTCGCGCTCGTAGGCATACGAGACCACCACCTTGTCGCCGACCTTCTTGATGTCCAGGTCCTTGCCGCTGACCGACTTGAAGTCGTCGATGGCCTGCGCGCGGTCGAAGATGGCGCGCACTTCGGGCACGGTCGTGCCTTCCTTGGCCTTGTTGGCGGCCTTGTCGATCGCCTGCCACTCGATCAGCGTCGGAATGACCTGCGCGACGACCACGCCCACGCACGCGAGCACGACCGCGACGAACACCAGCCCGATGAACGAAATGCCGCGCTGTTGCGACGCCCTGCCGGCGACAGACCGATGTGTTCTCATGCCCTCTTACCCCTCGAACGATGCCGATGACGGCTTATTGAAACGGACCGATGCGTCCCAGGTCGCCGAAATTCATCCAGACGAAGAACGCCCGGCCAACGATGTTCTGGTCGGGGACGAAACCCCAGAAACGCGAATCCGCCGAATTATCGCGGTTGTCGCCCATCATGAAATACTGGCCGGCGGGCACTTTGCAGACCACGCCTTCGACCGAGTAGCGGCAGTTTTCGCGGCCCGGGAAGTCGCTGGCGCCCGGCACGAAGTTGGGTGCCGCGTCGTCGTTGAGGATCTTGTGCTGCTTGCCGCCGAGGTTCTCGGTGAACTGCTTGAGCAGGCGCATCGATTCGCCGTCGAGGTAGTCGGCGTCCGGCGACTTGGACACCGGCTGGCCGTTGATCATGAGCTTCTTGTTCAGGTAGGACACCTCGTCGCCCGGGATGCCGACCACGCGCTTGATGTAGTCCATGCTGGGCTTGGGCGGGTAGCGGAACACCACCACGTCGCCGCGCGCCAGCGGCGTGCCGTCGGTGATCTTGGTGTTGATCACCGGCAGGCGCAGGCCGTAGGTGAACTTGTTGACCAGGATCAGGTCGCCGGTCAGCAGCGTGGGCATCATCGAGCCCGAAGGAATCTTGAAGGGCTCGTACAGGAACGAGCGCAGCAGGAACACCACCAGGATCACCGGGAAGAGCCCGGCGGTCCAGTCGAGCCACCAGGGCTGCATCAGCAGGCGTTCGCTCGCCTTGGCGTCGGCGGTGTCGACCTGCTTGATGCCCTGGCCGGCCAGCCGCTCGTTGCGCTCGGCCAGCGAGGCTTCGAGCCTGGCGGCGGCCTGCTCGCGCTTCGGCAGGAAATAGAAGCGTTCGGCCAGCCAGTAGAGGCCGGTGACCACCGTCGCCAGGAACAGCAGCAGTGCGAAGTTGCCTTCGATCGCGCCGAAATACCAGGCACCGACATAGCCGGCGAAAACCGCGAGTACCAGGGAGGTGAGGAATGCCATTTTTTGATCAGTCTTCGACTTGCAGAATCGCGAGGAAGGCCTCTTGCGGGACCTCGACGGAGCCGATCTGCTTCATTCTTTTCTTGCCGGCCTTCTGCTTCTCGAGCAGCTTCTTCTTGCGGGAGATGTCGCCGCCGTAGCACTTGGCCAGCACGTTCTTGCGAAGGGCCTTGATTGTCTCACGCGCAATGATGGTGACACCGATGGCCGCCTGGATCGCCACGTCGTACATCTGGCGCGAAATGATCTCGCGCATCTTCGAGACCACCGCCCGGCCGCGGTACTGCGACTGGCTGCGGTGCACGATGATCGACAGCGCGTCGACCTTGTCGCCGTTCAGCAGGATGTCGACCTTCACCACGTCGGACGCGCGGTACTCCTTGAACTCGTAGTCCATGGAGGCGTAGCCGCGGCTCACCGATTTCAGCTTGTCGAAGAAGTCGAGCACGATCTCGCCGAGCGGCATCTCGTAGGTCAGCATGACCTGGCGGCCGTGGTAGGCCATGTTCATCTGCACGCCGCGCTTCTGGTTGGCCAGCGTCATGACGGAGCCGACGTATTCCTGCGGCATGTACAGGTGCACGGTGACGATCGGCTCGCGGATCTCGGCCATGCGGCCGACGTCGGGCATCTTGGACGGGTTCTCGACCATGATCACCTCGCCGTCGTTCTTGACCACCTGGTAGACCACGCTGGGCGCGGTCGTGATCAGGTCCTGGTCGAACTCGCGCTCCAGCCGCTCCTGCACGATTTCCATGTGCAGCAGGCCGAGGAAGCCGCAGCGGAAGCCGAAGCCGAGCGCCTGGCTCACTTCGGGCTCGTAGCGCAGCGACGAATCGTTGAGCTTGAGCTTCTCCAGCGCGTCGCGCAGCGAGTCGTACTCGCTGGCTTCGGTGGGGTACAGGCCCGCGAACACCTGCGGCTGGATTTCCTTGAAGCCGGGCAGCGCCTCGGTTGCCGTGGCCGCCGCACCGCCGGTGCCCGGCCTGATCAGCGTGACCGTGTCGCCGACCTTGGCGGCCTGCAGTTCCTTGATGCCCGCGATGATGTAGCCCACCTCGCCCGCCTCGAGCGAAGGCCGCGGCTCGTTGGCCGGCGTGAACACGCCCACGCTGTCGGCGTTGTACATCGCGCCGGACGCCATCATCTTGATGCGCTCGCCCTTCACGAGCCGGCCGTCGACCACGCGCACCAGCATGACGACGCCGACGTACGGGTCGAACCAGCTGTCGACGATCATCGCGCGCAGCGGGCCGTCGGGGTTGCCGCGCGGCGCGGGCATGCGTGCGACGATGGCTTCGAGGATGTCGTCGATGCCGACACCGGTCTTGGCGGAACAAGGAATCGCGTCGGTCGCGTCGATGCCGATCACGTCTTCGATCTCGGTGCGCGCGTTATCGAGGTCCGCGTTGGGCAGGTCGATCTTGTTGAGCACCGGCACCACTTCGACGCCGAGGTCGAGCGCGGTGTAGCAGTTGGCCACCGTCTGCGCTTCGACACCTTGCGATGCATCGACGACGAGCAGCGCGCCTTCGCATGCAGACAGCGAGCGACTCACTTCATACGAGAAGTCGACGTGGCCCGGCGTGTCGATCAGATTGAGGTTGTAGACCTGTCCGTCGCGTGCCTTGTAGTGCAGCGCCGCGGTCTGTGCCTTGATGGTTATCCCACGCTCTTTCTCGATGTCCATCGAGTCGAGCACCTGCGCTTCCATCTCGCGTTCCGCGAGGCCGCCGCAGCGCTGGATCAAACGGTCTGCGAGCGTCGACTTGCCATGGTCGATGTGCGCAATGATCGAAAAATTTCTGATGTGATTCATCAACGGGAACGCTTAAGTACTTGAATTGGCTCGCGCGCAGAGGGCGACAGGCAAGAAAAAAGGGCGCGTCTTCTGGAGACGCGCCCTGAACCAACAAGCAATGGCAACTGCAGTAGTTGGAACTTCATTGTAGGCAAAAAGGGAAGCACGTACATCCGGGAACAGGCTCCAAAGGGGTCGTTGCAGGTCCACAACATCAAAGATATAAACAGGTTATCAACAGGATCGGGGGAGCAGTTACTGAACAACTTGTGGGCGATCTGTGGAGCACCGGTGGACTGCTGTCTGACATCTCGCATCGTGAAGGCCAGCGCACTCCTTATGCGCTGGCCGGCCGTCGAGGGTGCTCTATTCTACCGAAATTCGTCCTTAGGCCTTTTATAAGTTAGTAGGCACAAACAAAATCAGAGGGTCTTGGCCTCCCAGATTTTTTTTGGGGCACGGCGCCAGAACGTCGTAAACACCTCAAAAAAACGGCCCCAAACCCGACTGCCGGGTGGGGCCACTTGACGCCAGCGTCAGATCAGCGTGCGGGGCGGATCAGGGCGTACTGCGCCCAGTCACCGCGGCGGAACAGCACGCTGAGCGCCTTGCTCTTGTCGGCCTTGCCGATGGCGGACTCGAATTCACGCGCGTTCGCGATGTCCGAATTGCCCACGGCCAGGATGATGTCGCCCTCGCGCAGGCCCGCGCGCGCAGCGGCGTCGCTGGCAGCATCGACCTTCACGCCGCCCTTCAGCTTGAGCTCTTTCTTCTGCGCGTCGGTGAGGTCGCTCACCGCAAGGCCGAGCGATTTGGCGGCCGCGGATACCGGTGGCTTGGCCGGCGTTTCGTCTCGGTCGGTCGCGCGCTTGCTGGGCTTGTCGGGTTCGATCTCGGCAATGGTCACGCTGAGGTCGCGCGACGCACCGCGGCGGAACACCGTGAGCGTGCTCTTCGTGCCGGGCTTGGTGTTGCCCACCAGGCGCGGCAGGTCGCTCGGCTTCTCGATGGCCTTGCCGTCGAACTTGGTGATCACGTCGCCCGGCTCCACGCCGGCCTTCTCGCCCGGCGATCCGGCCTCGACGCCGCGCACCAGCGCGCCCTGCGCCTTGCCAAGGCCGATGGCCTCGGCCACGTCCTTCGTCACCTGGTCGATCTGCACGCCGATGCGGCCGCGCGACACGCGGCCCGAGGTGCGCAGCTGGTCGCTCACGCGGATCGCCTCGTCGATCGGGATCGAGAACGAGATGCCCATGAAGCCGCCCGAGCGCGAATAGATCTGGCTGTTGATGCCGACCACCTCGCCGCGCATGTTGATCAGCGGGCCGCCCGAGTTGCCGGGGTTGATGGCCACGTCGGTCTGGATGAACGGCAGGTATTCGCCGGTGTCGCGCTGCTTCGCGCTCACGATGCCGGCGGTGACGGTGTTCTCGAGGCCGAACGGCGAGCCTATGGCCATGACCCATTCGCCGACGCGCAGCCTGGAGATGTCTCCCACCTTCACGGCCGGCAGGCCCGTGGCCTCGATCTTGACGACGGCGACGTCGGTGCGCTTGTCGGCGCCCACGATCTTGGCCTTGAACTCGCGCTTGTCGGGCAGCGTGACCAGCACCTCGGAAGCGTCTTCCACCACGTGCGCATTGGTCATCACGTAGCCGTCGGCCGTCAGGATGAAGCCGGAGCCCACGCCGCGGGGGCGCTCCTCTTCCTGCGGTTGCTGCGGCCGGTTCTGGCGCGGGCCCGAACGGGGCGCGCCCGGCAGCGGCTGGCCGAAGAAGCGGCGGAAGAATTCCTGCATCTCCTCGTCCATCTCGCCGTTGCCGGCGCGCGGCGTCACCTTCTCGATGGTGCGGATGTTGACGACGGAGGGGCCGACCTGGTCGACCAGGTCGGTGAAATCGGGCAGCGTGCGCGTCTGCGCGTGCACGGGCTCGACAGGCAGGAAGCTGGCGCCCGCCGTGAGCGCAAGCGCGAAAGCCAAAACACCGGAACGAAGCTTGTGTCCCTCGACTTTGAAGATCATCGGTTTTCTTTCAAAAGAGCAGAGCGGCTAAAAAACAAGTGCTATGAGTCTGCGGCACAGGCTTGGTTCAGCGCAACCGGCCTTGCGCGGCAAATGCGTCGAATCAGCGCGTGCGCGCGAGGCTCTGGGCGAACGCGTTGAGTGTCTGCTGCGGCACTTCGCCGACCGCGGTCAGCCACCAGTCGCTGGCGGGTTCCGGCAGGCGCCGGCGGATCGCATTGGTGGCGCCGATGGTCAGCACGCCGTCGCGCGGCGCACGCGCGGCATCGTAGCGCTCGATGAAGAGCGATACCGAGGCCAGTCCGTCGGAGAAAGTCCACTGGACCGTGGTCGCGTCCTGTTGTTTCTGCTTGCCGCCGCTGTTGTTGTTGTTGCTGCTGCTGCCATCGCCGCTCGGGGGACGGCGGAAGAAGCTGCGCGGCTTGAACCCGGCCACCGGCGTGCTGAGGGTCCAGCCCTCGTCCTGTGCGCTGGAGCGCTCGAGCTCGAGCTTCTCGATGCGGTAGCCGGAGGTGTTGGCCATCATCTGTGCCAGCGCCTGCGGCTTCACGGGTGCGTCGAGCTGCAGTTCGGAGAACGCCGACTGCTCCACCACGCGCGATTCGCTGTCGATGGTCTGCAGCTTCACCACGAGGCCGGATCGGCGCTCGCTCCAGACGCGGTAGCCGAAGCGCAGCGCGTCGTGCGGCACCAGCTGCACCACGTCGGCGTCGAAGCCCGCCACGCGGTCCTTGCCGATCGCACGCACGTCGTAGAAATCGCTGATCGACGAATCTGGCTTGTCCGGCAGGTTCGGGAAGAGATCGAGGTTCTCCCGCTTCTCGACCTTGACGACCTTCGCCTCCGGCAGGAAGGTCATGACGTTGCGGTTGCGCCGGAAGGTCGAACGCGGCGGTCCCGACAGGGCCTCGATGCGCTCGATCTGGTGCTCGCCGTCGCGCACGTGCCAGATGCGCGCGCTCGACAGGTCGCCGCCCGGCGCCGACACCACAAAAGTGCCCACGTAATTGCGCTGCCGGGCCCCCGTGTGCATGCGCTGCAGCCACTCGGTGACGCTCATTGCCGGCGGCTCGTCCGTCTGCGCCGCGGCCGCGCTCTTGGGATTCACCGCGGCGCCTGAACGAGGCTGCGCGATGGAAACCTGCGCCAGGCAGAAAGCTGCAAACACGAGCACGCAGGCGCGCGCGGAAATCGGCATCTGAACGGTCATTAGGGGCGGGCTGCTAAGGGCGCGCTGTCAGCGCGTGGGTCCCTCGAAAGTGGCATTGCGCAGGAAGCCCGAAGGCATTTGCGAAGCGCCGCCGGCCTGCTGGTGCGCTTCGAGCAGTTGGTCGAGCCGCGGATCGCGCAGCATGACCTGCGGAGCGCCGTTGCCGACGATGACGCGCGTGGGCGTCAGCGTGCCGCCGGCGGGCTGCTGCGGGCCGTTCAGTGCCGCTGCGGCCAGCACCGAATTGACCGCCGGCTGTTGTTGCTGCTGGATCGACGCGAGTTGCGCGCCAGGCTGGGGAATGGCAGCGCCGTTGCCGACCAGCGTCCAGCCGATGGCGGCCACCGCCATCAGCGAGGCGGCACCGGCCACCAGCTTCCAGCGGAACACCGGCTCGTTGGCCGCCTCCGCCCTGCGCTGCAGGGGAAGCGCCACAGGCGCGGCGACCGGCGCCGCCACCGGAGCGAGCACCACGGGCTCCGCGGCCAGGCGTTGCTGGAAGCGCGCCAGGAAGGCCGAGCTGTCGCTGCACGGCGAATGGGAGCCCGAACGCAGCACGTCGCCCACCACTTGGTAGGCCTGCCAGGTCGCACGCGATTCGCTGTCGGCGCAGATGGCCTCGATCGCCTGCGCGAACGACTCGCCCTGCAAATGACCATCCGCAAGTGCGGACACCTGTTCCCGAACCGTCATCGTCTGATTCATTTCATTCACCTGCTTACTTACCAACGTTTGCCGGACTGGTTGTCCAGCAGCGGCTTGACCCTGGCCGAAATGGCCTCGCGCGCCCGGAAAATTCGCGAACGCACCGTGCCGATAGGGCAATCCATGACCTCGGCGATCTCTTCGTAACTCATGCCCTCGATTTCGCGCAGCGTGACCGCCTGGCGCAACTCGGCGGGGAGTGCTTCCATGGCAGCTTCGACGGCACTGGCGATTTCGTTCGCCGCCAGGACCGATTCGGGGGTTTCGTCGGTGGTTGGTTCGTTTCCGGGACGGTAAGTTTCATCTTCGTCCTCAGAAGAAGACCTCAGGGCGGCTTCGGAAACGGTCGGGTCGCGCTTCATGTCCACCAGCGCCTTCTTGGCGGTGTTGACGGCGATCCGGTAGAGCCAGGTGTAGAACTGGGCTTCTCCGCGGAACTGATGCAGCGCGCGGTAGGCCCGAATGAAGGTTTCCTGCGCGATGTCCTCGATCAGGTCGACATCGCGCACCATGCGTCCGATCAGGCGCTCGATGCGGCGCTGGTACTTGATGACCAGCAGCTCGAACGCCTTCTGGTCGCCCGCGACCGTGCGCTGGACCAGCTGGAAGTCGACCTCGCCCGGACGCGGCGCTTCCGCGGGCGCGTCGGTCAGCCCGGAATCCGGCGGCACTGGCGGCGGAGAAGTGGTCATCGAGAAAGGTTCAGGGAGCGTCGGCAGGAGCCGTCGCACGCCAGGAGTCGCCCGCTGGCTCCGCGGATGGGGGGCGCGAATATACCGCACGGCGTACGTCGCGCCAGCGCTCCGGCATGGCTCGCTGCTCGATCCAGACCCAGTGGCGGGCGCGGCCCGGCTCGGTGAGCCGCAGCAGCATCAGCGACTGGAAATCGAGCGCCGCCAGCACACGCGCGTTGCGCACGCCGCGCGCCGCATCGGCACTCGACAAGGACCACTGAAGGCCATCGAAATGCAGCACGCCGGCGCCGTCGCGCCGCAGGCCGAAACCCGCCGCGACGCCCGCAAACACGACACTGAGCACCAGCAGCAACTGGCGCCATCCGGCGCTATCGAACAGATAGCAGGACGCGCCCGCGCAGCAGGCACCCAATGCCCACAGGACGACGAGGATCCGGGTTGCGCCGCGTGAGCGCCCCACCGGGTAGTTCACCGACGGTGCGCTGTGCATGACCGAGCAATGCTCAAGCGCGCTTGAACACCAGCGTGCCGTTGGTGCCCCCGAAGCCGAAGTTGTTCTTGACCGCGACGTCGATCTTCAGATCGCGCGCCTCGTTGGCGCAGTAGTCGAGATCGCACTCCGGATCCTGGTTGAAGATGTTGATGGTCGGCGGGCTCTTCTGCTCGTGCAGCGCCAGGACCGTGAACACCGATTCGATGCCGCCCGCGCCGCCCAGCAAGTGGCCGGTCATGGACTTGGTCGAATTGACGACGAGCTTCTTCGCGTGATCGCCGAAGGCCAGCTTGACCGCATTGGTCTCGTTGACGTCGCCGATCTGCGTCGAGGTGCCGTGTGCATTGAGGTATTGCACCTGGTCGGCGTTGACGCCCGCATTCGACAGCGCCATGGCCATCGAACGGCGCGGGCCGTCGACGTCGGGTGCCGTCATGTGATACGCGTCGCCGGTCAGGCCGAAGCCCGCGACTTCCGCGTAGATCTTGGCGCCGCGCGCCTTGGCGTGCTCGTACTCCTCGAGCACCAGCACGCCGGCCCCCTCGCCCAGCACGAAGCCGTCGCGGTCCTTGTCCCACGGACGGGAGGCCGTGGCGGGATCGTCGTTGCGGGTGCTCAGCGCGCGAGGCGCGGTGAATCCGCCGATGCCGAGCGGGGAGATGGTCGACTCGGCGCCGCCGGCGATCATCACGTCGGCATCGCCGTACTCGATCATGCGGGCCGAGGTGCCGATGGCGTGCAGGCCGGTGGTGCAGGCGGTCACGACGGCGATGTTCGGGCCCTTGAAGCCGTACTTGATCGACACGTGGCCGGAGATCATGTTGATGATCGACGCAGGCACGAAGAACGGCGAAACGCGGCGCGGGCCGCGGTTCATCAGTTCACCGTGCGTTTCCTCGATCATCGGCAGGCCGCCGATGCCGGAGCCGATGTTGCAGCCGATGCGCACGGCCTCTTCATAGGAAAGCGCGTCGCCGGTCGGCAGTCCGCTGTCCTGCACCGCCTGGATGGCGGCGGCCAGACCCAGATGAATGAAGCGGTCCATGTGACGCGCTTCCTTCTCCGAGATGTATTGGGTGATGTCGAAACCCTTGACTTCACCGGCGAACTTGCAAGCGAAGGCGCTTGCATCGAACGCGGTGATGTTCGCAATGCCCGACTTCCCGGCCAACAGGTTGGCCCAGGATTCGGTTGCGGTGTTTCCGACAGGAGCGATGCAACCGAGCCCGGTCACGACGACGCGGCGTTTGGTCATGCCGGCAAACCTTTCTGGAAGCGCTGAACAGTTGCCTGCCGGCGCGTGCGGTTCAAGTAAAAGCCGCCGGCCGCAGTTGCAATCTTGTCAGCTGGCCGATCAGGCCTTTTGATTCTTGGTGGCGTAGTCGACGGCGTTTTGCACCGTGGTGATCTTCTCGGCGTCTTCGTCGGGAATTTCGATGCCGAATTCGTCTTCGAGTGCCATCACGAGTTCGACCGTGTCGAGAGAGTCGGCGCCGAGGTCGGCCACGAAAGCCTTTTCATTCGTCACTTGGGACTCTTCCACGCCGAGTTGCTCGGCGATGATTTTCTTGACACGTGCTTCGATATCGCTCATTTGGTTCCCTCTGAGGGTTGTAGGTAATCGGTGGATTTTAGCCGGGCGCATTGTGGCATTTGCCGCGCACCCGGTACGGGAAAAGGTTGCGCCTTGCGGCTACATGTGCATGCCGCCGTTGACGTGCAGCTCCTGCCCCGTGACGTAGGACGCCTGGGGCGATGCGAGGTAAGCCACCGCGTGCGCGATGTCGGCCGGCTTGCCCAGATGGCCCAACGGGATCTGCTGGAGCAGCGCCTGTTGCTGGGCTTCGGGCAGGCTGGCCGTCATGTCGGTTTCGATGAAACCGGGTGCGACGCAGTTGACGGTGATGTTGCGGCTGCCGAGCTCGCGGGCCAGCGCGCGGGTCATGCCCGCGACACCGGCCTTGGCGGCCGCGTAGTTGGCCTGGCCGGCATTGCCGGAGGCGCCGACCACGCTGGTGATGCTGATGATGCGGCCGTAGCGCTGCTTCATCATCGGGCGGATCACGGCGCGCGAGAGCGAGAAGACGGCCTTGAGATTGGTGTCGAGCACCGCGTCCCAGTCGCTGTCCTTCATGCGCATGGCGAGCGTGTCGCGCGTGATGCCGGCGTTGTTGACCAGCACGTGGATCGCGCCGTAGGCCTTGACGATCTCGTCGATCAGGGCCTCGACCGCCGCGCCGTCGTTCACGTCGAGCGCACGGCCGCGGCCGTCATAGGCGCTCAGGGCCGAAGTGATCTTTGCCGCGCCCTCGTCGGTGGTGCCGGTGCCCACGACCTTCAGGCCGCGCTGCGCCAGCTCCAGCGCGATGGCTGCGCCGATGCCGCGCGTCGCGCCGGTGACCAGGGCGACTTGCCCTTCGAATTTGGGAATGCTCATAAGAAAAAGTATCGGGGCCTTGCGCCGGTCAGCCGGCGAGCGATTGTCGGGTGTCCGCGAGCGTGGCCGGGTCGTACACCGACGCGGCTTCCAGATCGGGGGCGATGCGCTTCACCATGCCGGCCAGCACCTTGCCGGGACCGCACTCGATGATGGCGGCTACACCGCGCAGTTTCAAGGCCTGCACGCTCTCTACCCAGCGAACCGGACCGGCGGCCTGGCGCACCAGGGCGTCGCGGATGCGGTCGGCATCGGTTTCGACGGCGACATCGATGTTGTTCAGCACCGGGATCTGCGGCGCAGCCAGCGTGACGGAGGCCAGTTTCTCGCGCAGCGCCTCGGCGGCAGGCTTCATCAGGCTCGAATGGAACGGCGCCGACACCGGCAACAGCAATGCACGCTTGGCGCCGTTGGCCTTGAGCAGTTCGCAGGCCTTGTCGACGGCAGCCTTGCTGCCGGCGATCACTGTCTGCATGGGGTCGTTGAAATTCACCGCCTCGACGATTTCGGCGCTGCCCGCGCCGAAACTCGCGGTGGCTTCCGCGCAGCCGGCGACCACCTTGCCGGACTCCATGCCCAGAACAGCAGCCATCGCGCCGACGCCCACCGGCACAGCCTGTTGCATCGCTTGCGCGCGGAAGCGCACCAGCGGCGCGGCTTGCGCCAGCGTCAACACGCCGGAAGCGACCAGCGCCGAGTATTCGCCGAGCGAATGGCCGGCCACCACGGCCGGCGTCGCGCCGCCTTCAGCCAGCCAGGCGCGCCAGGCCGCGACACCCGCGACCAGCATCACGGGCTGGGTATTGGTCGTGAGGGCCAGTTCTTCCTTGGGACCGTTCTTGATCAGCGCGCCAACGTCTTCGCCCAGCGCCTCGGAAGCTTCGCGCAGGGTTTCGACCACGGCCGGATGATCGCCCCAGCCGTCGAGCATGCCGACAGCCTGCGAGCCCTGACCGGGGAAAACAAAAGCAAAGGATTTCATTGTTTATGCGTTGTCTCGCATTGCAGCCGCCCTCTTGGGGACGGCGCAACACACTACAGGTTCAATAGCACCGCGCCCCAGGTGAAGCCGCCGCCCACGCCTTCCAGCATGAGCGTTTCGCCCTTCTTCACCTTGCCGGAACGCACGGCTTCGTCGAGAGCCAGCGGGATCGACGCGGCAGACGTGTTGCCGTGCTCGTTCACCGTGACGATGAGCTTTTCGCGTGGAAGCTTCAGCTTCCTGGCCGTGCCTTCCATGATGCGGATGTTGGCCTGGTGCGGAATCAGCCAGTCGATGTCGGCGTCGGTCTTGCCGGCCTTCGCCAGCGTGGCGCGCGCCGCCTCTTCAAGCACGCGAACCGCGAGCTTGAAGACGGCCTGGCCGTCCATGTGCAGCAAGGGCGTGCCCAGCACGTTGCCGCCGGACACATGCCCGGGCACGCAAAGGATGCCCACGTGCTTGCCGTCCGCGTGCAGGTCGCTCGCCAGGATGCCCGGCTCCTCGCTCGCCTCGAGCACCACCGCGCCCGCGCCGTCGCCGAACAGCACGCAGGTGGTGCGATCGTTGAAGTCGAGGATGCGGGAGAACACTTCGGCGCCCACCACCAGCGCGCAACGCGCGGTGCCGGTGCGGATCATCGCGTCGGCGACGGTCAGCGCGTAGACGAAGCCGCTGCAGACCGCCTGGACGTCGAACGCCGGGCAGCCGGCAATGCCGAGCTTGTGCTGGAGGATGGCGGCCGACGAAGGAAACACCATGTCGGGCGTCGAGGTCGCGACGATGATCAGGTCGACATCGCTGGCCTTGCGTCCGGCAGCTTCGAGAGCGTGCCGGGCGGCCTCGTAGCCAAGATCGCTGCTCGTGACTTCCGGCGCCGCGAAGTGGCGCGCGTGGATGCCGGTGCGCTCTACGATCCACTGATCGGAGGTTTCGATGCCGCGTGTCGCCAATTCCTTGGCGAGATCGTCATTGGTCACGCGGCGTGGAGGCAGGTAGCTGCCGGTGCCGGTAATGCGCGAGTAAGGGGTCGTCATCAAACGTGAAGGGCCGTCGCGTCGACCGGCGCCGCCGGTTCATGCCGCGCGAGCAAAGGCGCGGCGTGGGCGATGCGGGCCCGCACGCGATCGAGCAGGTTGTTGCGAGCGGCATCATAAGCGCGATCGAGCGCATGTCCGAAAGCCACTTCGTCAGCCGAGCCATGGCTCTTGAAAACCAGGCCACGCAGGCCCAGCAAGGCCGCCCCGTTGTAGCGCCGATGATCCAGACGGCTTTTGAAAGCTTTTAGAACCGGATAAGCAACAATTGCAGCCAGTTTGGTGAAGACGCTCCGCGAGAACTCCACGCGAATGAACTCGCCGATCATCGACGCCACGCCTTCGCTGGCCTTCAACGCCACATTCCCGACAAAACCGTCACAAACGACGATGTCGGTCGTGCCCTTGAAAATATCGTTGCCTTCCACGTTGCCGTAGAAGTTGAGATCTTTGGAGTTGGCAGCCGTACGCAGCAGTTGACTGGCTTTTTTGATCGTTTCGCTGCCCTTGATGGCTTCTTCGCCGATATTGAGCAGGCCGACCGAAGGCGCCTCGTTACCGGTCAGCGCCGACACCAGCGCCGAGCCGAGCACGGCGAACTGAAGGAGGTCCTCGGCGTCGCAGTCGACGTTCGCACCGAGGTCGAGCACGGTCGTTGCGCCGCCCTTGGCGTTCGGCAGTTGCGGCGCAATCGCCGGTCGGTCGATGCCATCGAGGGTCTTGAGCAGATAGCGCGCAATGGCCATCAATGCACCGGTGTTGCCAGCCGACACGGCAGCCTGGGCAGCACCGTCCTTGACCTGCTGGATCGCCACACGCATCGAAGAATCTTTCTTCTTGCGCAAGGCAATCTCGATCGGGTCGTCCATGCCCACAACCTCGCTGGCTGCGACGATGCGGGCACGCGGATGCGCGGCAAAGCCCGCGAGCGCGGCCGGCGCGCCGACCAGCAGCAGCGAGGCCTCGCTGTGCCGCTCAAGAAACGCGCGGCAGGCCGCGAGCGTGACACGCGGCCCATGGTCACCCCCCATGCAATCCACGGCGAGCGTGATTGCGGCGGGCGCAGCAGTGAATTCGGGAGAAGAAGGCGTAGCCATCAAAACAAAGGCCCGACGCTACGGCAGAAGTAGCTTCGGGCCTTGGCCTTGGGATGCGAGATCAGGCTTCGGACTTGTTCTTGAGCACCTGGCGGCCACGGTAGAAACCGTTGGGGCTGATGTGGTGGCGCAGGTGCGTTTCGCCGGTGGTCGGCTCCACGGCGATGCCGGGCACGACCAGCGCATTGTGGGAACGGTGCATGCCGCGCTTGGAAGGCGACTTCTTGTTTTGCTGGACGGCCATGATGGCTCCTGGACTGTTAGGTGAGTGATGGGATGCGGGCTCAAGCGGTGGCAATGAGAAAGGATGGCTGGCATCCCTGGATCTGCATTGCTGCTCACGGCGGCGCGCGCGAAGCCCATGATTATAGCCCAGCCTGAGGAAAAGAGCTACCTGCCCTCTTCCGACCCGTCTTCCGGCTTGCGCGAGCGCAACGCTCCGAGCACCGCGAACGGGTTCGGCTTGGCTTCTTCGGCAGCCTTGAAGTCGTCGTCGCTGGATGAAAGCTGGACGGGCGTGGGGCAGACGTCATGCACGGGCGTGACGGGAATGTCCATGAGCAGTTCGTCTTCGATCAGGGCATGGAGGTCGAAATCGCGGCTCACGACGAGCAGGTCTTCCTCCGATTCCTCGTCTTCCGCTTCGGCCGTGGCCTCGTCGGCCACGAAACGGAACCAGCGATCGACCGTCAATGGCGTCTCGACCGGCGACAGGCAGCGCTGGCAAACCAGCGGGACCGTGGCCTCGGCATCCAGGTGCAGCCAGGGAACGGCCTTGCCGTCGGCGCCGGGGCGCTCTTCCCCGGTGGCTTTCCAATCGACCACCGCATCGGGCGCGGGAACCGCCAGCTCGGCGGTCAGGCGCAGGTAGTTGGGAACCGGGTCGGCGGCTTCCAGGGTGGCGGCGGCCGCGGCAAAGGCGGGCACGTTGAGCCGTTCGGGGGCAAATTCTCTCTTCATCTTCGCCAGTCTAGCGCGCCAGAAGTTTCACCGGCATGGTGCATGCCTGGGGATGCCATGCGACTCACGCACAATCGTCCCCATGCAACGCCCTGTGATTCTT
Organism: Variovorax sp. MPBD4-3; assembly: GCF_058809745.1. NCBI lineage: Bacteria > Pseudomonadati > Pseudomonadota > Betaproteobacteria > Burkholderiales > Comamonadaceae > Variovorax > Variovorax sp. MPBD4-3. The sequence goes on along the minus strand of NZ_JBXASW010000003.1, from coordinate 67,603 downwards.
GCCTCGACCTCGCGCTACCGCCGCGAGCTGCTTACCCGCCTGCGACTGCCTTTCGAAGTGCAGTCCCCTGAAGTCGACGAAACGCCGTTGCCCGGCGAAACGCCGCATGCCCTGGCCATGCGCCTGGCGCTCGAAAAAGCCGACGCCGTCGCTGCCCGCTTTCCCGAAGCCGTGGTCATCGGCTCCGACCAGGTGGCCGACCTCGGCGGCGAAGCGCTCGGCAAGCCCGGCGACCACCAGCGCGCCACGGCGCAACTGCGCCGCATGCGCGGCCAGACGCTGATCTTCCAGACCGCGGTGGCCGTGGTGTGCCGCGCCACCGGCTTCGTCCAGCGCGACATCGCCCCCGTGCGCGTGGTGTTCCGAGACCTCAGCGACGCCGCCATCGAGCAATACCTGCTGGCCGAACAACCCTACGACTGCGCCGGCAGCGCCAAGAGCGAAGGCCTGGGCATCGCGCTGCTGGATGCCATAGACAGCGACGACCCGACCGCGCTGGTCGGCCTGCCGCTGATCCGCACCTGCCGCATGCTGCGCGCCGCGGGGGTCGAACTCCTGTGACGCACGGCAAGCTCTACCTCGTTCCCGCGCCGCTCGATTTCGGCTGCGACACCCAGGCGCCACTGCAGGACGCCCTGCCCCTGGGCACGCTGCAGGCCGCCGCCGGCATCACCCACTGGATCTGCGAGAACGCGAAGTCCGCGCGCGCCTACCTGAAGCGCATCGACGCGGTCACGCCGCTGGCCGCGCCGCTGCAGGCGCAGAACATCCAGGAACTGCCGCGCGAGGTGCACAAGAAGGGCGACCACGCCGGGCAGTTCGACGCCCGCCCCCTGCTCGCCGCCGCACTGGAAGGCCACGATATCGGCCTGCTCAGCGAAGCCGGCATGCCGGCGGTGGCCGACCCCGGTTCCTCGGTGGCGCGCGCCGCGCACGACCTGGGTCTCAGCGTCGTTCCGCTGACCGGCCCGGTCTCGCTGCTGCTCGCACTGGCGGCGAGCGGGCTCAATGGCCAGAACTTCGCCTTCGTCGGCTACCTGCCGCAGGACGCGGGCGAGCGCCAGACGCGCATCCGCGAACTCGAGACACTGGCGCTCAAGTCGGGCCAGACGCAGCTCTTCATCGAAACGCCCTACCGCAATGCCGCCCTGCTGCAGTCACTGATACAGACGCTCCAGCACAACACCCGCCTCGCAGTGGCGCGCGGCCTCACGCTGGCAACGGCCCAAGTGCGCAGCGAAACAGTGAAATCCTGGCGCGCCAAGCCGCAGCCCACCACAGACGAACGCCTGCCCGCCGTGTTCGCGATCGGGCGCTGACCATGGTGGCCATCACCGCCGCCACGCGTTGGGCATCGCGCGCGCAGTTCTTTTCAGCCGGATTCATCTTCGCGACCTGGGGCGTGCACGTGCCCACGGTCAAGGCGCACTACGGCATCGACGAAGCGCAACTCGGCCTCGCCATGCTCGCAGCCGGTGCCGGCGCGATGATCGGCCTGACCAGCGCGGGCCGCTGGATCGGCCGCTACGGCCCGCGCCGCATGGCCGGCGTCTGCGGCTGCATCTATGCGCTGCTGCTGGCCGGGCTGATCGCGATGCCGGGCTATGCGGCGCTGCTGGGCCTGCTGGCGGCCTTCGGCCTCGTGACCAGCGTGTTCGATGTCTCGATCAATACCGAGGCCGCGCAGCTCGAACTGCACGGCGGCACGCCGTTGATGAGCGGCATGCACGGCATGTTCAGCCTGGGCGGCATGGCCGGCGCCGCGAGCGGCAGCGCGGCGCTCGCGGCCGGGCTGGGCGCGCAGGCGCACCTGCTGCTGGTTGCGGCGGCGATGGTTCTGCTCGTGGCCGTGGCCTCGCGGCGCATGCTGCCGCGCCCCGCCACCAGCGGCGCGAGCGGGGCCGACCACGGATTCCTGATGCCACGCGGCACGCTGGCGGTGCTGGGCGTGCTCGCCGCGCTGGGACTGATCGCCGAAGGCGCCATCTACGACTGGAGCGTGCTCTATATGCAGCAGGAGATCGGCAGCCCGCAGCAGCAGGCTGCGCTGGCCTACGCGAGCTTCTCGGCGGCGATGGCGGCAGCGCGCTTCGGCGGGGACGCGATGCGCGCCCGCTTCGCGCCGGCCACGCTGCTGCTGGGCAGCGGCCTGCTCGCCGCGGCTGCCATGACGCTGGTGCTCGTCACCGACATGCCCTGGCTGGCCCTGGTGGGTTTCGCCGGCGTGGGGGTCGGCTTCGCGAATGTGGTGCCGATCCTGTTCTCGGCTTCCGCGAACGTGCCGGGCATCGAGCCCGCGCGCGGCATTGCGTCGGTCTCGGCCGTGGCCTATCTGGGGTTCATGGCAGGCCCCGCGGTGATCGGCCTGCTGGCGCGGGCGACCTCGCTGACCGCCGCTCTCTATGTGGTCGTGGCCTTCGCCGTGGCGCTGGCAGCGTCCGCGCGCTACACCGCCAGCGGCGAAAGCAAATAGAAGCTCAGCGCAGTGCCGGCGCCGTGTGCATCAGGCGCACGGTGGTTTCGGCCATCGAGGCGCCGAACTTCTTGGCCAGCTTCTCGGCCACGTTGTCGCGCCGGGTGTAGTCGATCACCTCGTCGGCCTTGATGACTTCGCGCGCCACGTAGTCGACGTTGCCCAGCTGGTCGGCCAGGCCGTATTCGACGGCCTGCTCGCCGCTCCAGAACAGGCCGCTGAACAGGCCCGGGGTGTCCAGCTTCAGGCGGTCGCCGCGGCCGGTCTTGACCACGTTGATGAACTGCGCGTGGATCTGGTTCAGCATGGTCTGCGCATGGGCGCGCTGCGCGTCGCTCATGGGGCTGAACGGGTCGAGGAAGCCCTTGTTCTCGCCGGCAGTCAGCAGGCGGCGCTCGACGCCGACCTTTTCCATCACGCCCGTGAAGCCGAAGCCGTCCATCAGCACGCCGATGCTGCCCACGATGCTGGCCTTGTCGACGTAGATCTTGTCGGTGGCGGCGGCGATGTAGTAGGCGGCCGACGCACAGGTCTCCTCTACCACGGCATAGACCGGCTTCTTGTACTTGGCCTTCAGGCGCTTGATCTCGTCGTTGATGATGCCGGCCTGCACCGGGCTGCCGCCGGGCGAGTTGATCAGCAGGATCACGCCCTTGGCGCCCTCGTCCTCGAAAGCGGTCTTCATGGCGGCGACCACGAACTCGGCGCTGGCGTCGCCGCCGTTGGCGATCTCGCCCTTGATCTCGACGACCGCCGTGTGGGCCGTGGTCTTGGCGGTGCTGGGCGCGCTGCGCGACAGCGCCAGCCAGGCCAGGAAGATGAAGAAGGCCAGCCACGACAGCCGCACGAAGGTTTTCCAGCGCCGCGTGGCCTTCTGTTCGTTCAGGGAGGCGAAGGCGAGTTTTTCGAGCGTTGCGCGCTCCCATCCGGGGCGCTGCGTGGGATCTTTGGCCATGTTGGTGGGGGTGGCCGGCTCAAATGGCTCGAACCCTGCGGGTTCTGTTCGGTTCGGGTCGGTCATGTCAGAAAGTCAGGGGGTGGAGGTTCCAGTCAGTATGCCAGTGCACTACGCCGTCATGCTCGCTGAGTGCGATCTTCACGAGGCCGCCGCGGCACGGGCCGCCCGCGCATTCGCCGGTGTCGGGCCGGTAGACGGCGCCATGCGTGGCGCACAGCAGCCACTGCCCGGTGTCGTCGAAGAAGCGGTCGGGCTGAAAGTCCATCTCCATCGCCACGTGGCTGCACCGGTTGAGAAACGCATGCGGCCGCCCCTCGAAACGCACCGCGAAGGCCCGGCAGGTTTCGCCGCCATGAACCACGTCGAAAGGCACCGCGAGGCCGCCCTCGACCAGGTCCGAGGCGTTGCAAAGCGGGATGCGTTCTTCACTCATGGAAGCACTCCAGATTGTTGTTCAGGCGTTGCCCAGGAGCCACGCTTCGAGGTCTGCCACCGAGTGCGCGACGTGCAGCGGCTTGAATTCGTCGAAGCTGGCGGGCTCGTGGGCGCCGTAGCTCACGCCCACGCTGGCGCAGCCGGCGTTCTGCGCCAGCTGCAGGTCGTGCGTGGTGTCGCCGATCATCAGGGTGCGCTCGGGCGTGACGTCGAGTTCTTCCATCAGCTCCAGCAGCATGCGCGGATGCGGCTTGCCGAAGGTTTCGTCGGCGGTGCGCGAGGCTTCGAAGCGGTCGCGCAGCGCGACCGACTTCAGCGCCTCGTTCAGGCCGCGGCGCGACTTGCCGGTGGCCACAGCCAGCTTGTGGCCGCGCGCGCGCAATGCATCGAGCATCTGCAGCACGCCGTCGAACAGCACCAGGTCGTCCTGGTGCTGCAGGTAGTGATAGCGGTAGCGCGCTCCCAGCTCGGGATATTTTTCCTTCGGCACGTCGGGCGCCGCGCGAGCCAGCGCCTCGGCCAGCCCCAGGCCGATGACCCAGGCGGCGTCGTTCTCGCTCGGCTTGGCGCCGCCGACGTCGATCACCGCCGCCTGGATGCAGCGCACGATCAGGCGCGTGGAGTCGTAGAGGGTGCCGTCCCAGTCGAAGGCGATCAGGTCGAAACGGGGAGGTCGGGAAGCGTCAGTCATGGGCCGTGGGAGTGGGGTGTTGGGCCATCGCCTCAAGGGCGGCGGGCGGCATCAGCATATTGAGCTCGGGCGGCAGGCCGGCCTGCAGCGCCACGCGTTCTCCGCTGGCCGGATGGTTGAATTGCAGGCGCCAGGCATGCAGGAACATGCGCTTGAGGCCGAGTTTCTGCAGTGCGCGCTGGCGGTCGGATTCGCCGTACTTGTCGTCGCCGGCGATCGGATGGCCCGCCGACGCGAGGTGCACGCGGATCTGGTGGGTGCGCCCGGTCTTGATGGTCACGGCCAGCAATGACACCGGCGCGGCGTCGCCCGGCAGCGTGAGCCGCGCCAGCACGCGCACCAGCGTCACGGCGCGCATCGCGTCCGGATGGTCCTTGGCGACCACGCGCACCCGGCGCTCGCCGGCACCGGCGCCTGAACCGTCGGGCAGCAGGTATTTGGCAAGCGGCGCGTCGAGCACCTTCCTGTTCGCGGGCCAGTCGCCCTCGACCAGCGCCAGGTAGGTCTTGCCGGTCTCGCGCTCGCGGAACTGGTCCTGCAGGGCGACCAACGCGCTGCGCTTCTTGGCGACCAGCAGGATGCCGGAGGTCTCGCGGTCGAGCCGATGCACCAATTCCAGGAATTTGGCGCCCGGCCGCGCCGTGCGCAGTTGCTCGATCACGCCGAAGCTCACGCCGCTGCCGCCGTGCACGGCCACGCCGGCCGGCTTGTCGATGGCCAGGACGGCGTCGTCTTCCAGCAGCATCGGGAACTCGCGCGCCGGCGCGGGCGGGGCCGCGCCCTCTTCCGCGCGCGCGGAAATCCGGATCGGCGGCAGCCGCAGCACGTCGCCGGCCTCGATGCGGGTCTCGGCCTGCACACGGCCCTTGTTGATGCGCACCTCACCCGAACGGATGATCCGGTAGACATGCGTCTTGGGCACGCCTTTCAGATGGCGGAACAGGAAATTGTCGAGCCGCTGCCCGGCGGATTCGGCATCGACCGTGAGGAATTTGATGGCGGCATTGGGCGCCGCGGACTCGTCGGAGGCTTTTTGGCCTGCGGGATTTGGAGCAGCCGCGGGGCTCTGCTTCGCACCTATAATGTTTTTCACCAGCGCGGTCATGTAAGTGCTTGATTAGACAGAAGTTTAGTCCACTGCCATCAAATACCCAGGGCGGCGCTGTGAGGTCGATGCCGCTTTGGCGCCGAGCTGCAAACCCCGCGCAATTGCGCAAAGTGGCAAGCCCGGCACCCGAGTCAAGCCGACACCCACGAAACACCGATACGGAATACCCAGCCTGCAGCTGACCAAGCTGCCGGCGGATCGAAGCGAGTCCCTTGTTGTGTTGATGCTGCTGATTCAAATGTGCCTGCACTGGCTGATGCCAGTGGCCTCAGGCATTGGATCGCCCGCAGCGCGCGCCACCATTGCGCAACCGGCTATCAAAAAGATAGCCACTCAACACCGAATCTGGCTCGCGCCCATCCACGCGCCCCCACCCCGACTGTCTTCTTGAGCTAGCGCTCGAGAGGCCTGCTCGCGCCTGGCGCGGCAGTGAACAGCATTCGGGGCCGAAGCGGCAATTCCCTGGTTTCGCGGGCGTCGTCCGTGCATCGTTGGCTCGTCAAGAGCCGGTATAACGATACATATAAGGACAACGCATCATGAAGCGGATGCTGATCAATGCCACGCAGGCCGAAGAACGCCGCCTGGCCATCGTCGACGGGCAGAAACTGCTCGACTACGAAATCGAAATCGAAGGGCGCGAACAGCGCAAGGGCAACATCTACAAGGCGGTCGTGACCCGCGTCGAGCCCTCGCTCGAAGCCTGTTTCGTCGACTACGGCGAAGACCGCCACGGCTTCCTGCCGTTCAAGGAAATCTCCAAGCAGTATTTCGCCGAAGGCGTGTCGGCCAGCCAGGCCCGCATCCAGGACGCGATCCGCGAAGGCCAGGAACTCACCGTCCAGGTCGAAAAGGAAGAGCGCGGCAACAAGGGCGCCGCCCTCACCACCTTCATCTCGCTGGCCGGCCGCTACGTCGTGCTGATGCCGAACAACCCCCGCGGCGGTGGCGTTTCGCGCCGCATCGAGGGCGACGACCGCGCCGAACTCAAGGAGGCGATGGACCAGCTCGAGTACCCGAAGGGCATGAGCATCATCGCGCGCACCGCCGGCATCGGCCGCTCGGCGCCCGAACTCCAGTGGGACCTGAACTACCTGCTCAAGCTCTGGAGCGCCATCGACGGCGCGGCCAAGGGCGGCAAGGGCGCTTTCCTGATCTACCAGGAATCGTCGCTCGTCATCCGCGCCATCCGTGACTATTTCAATCACGACATCGGCGACATCCTGATCGACACCGACGACATCTACGACCAGGCGCAGCAGTTCATGGCGCACGTCATGCCCGAGCATGCCGCCCGCGTGAAGCGCTACCGCGACGACGCAGCGCTGTTCAGCCGCTTCCAGATCGAGCACCAGATCGAGTCGGCCTACGCGCGCACCGTGCAGCTGCCCTCGGGCGGCGCCATCGTGATCGACCACACCGAAGCACTGGTTTCGGTCGACGTGAACTCGGCCCGCGCCATCAAGGGCGGCGACATCGAGGAGACCGCCACCCGCACCAACCTCGAGGCCGCCGACGAAGTGGCCCGCCAGATGCGCCTGCGCGACCTGGGCGGCCTGATCGTCATCGACTTCATCGACATGGACGAGTCGAAGAACCGCCGCGAAGTCGAAAGCCGCCTGCGCGACGCGCTGCGGCAGGACCGCGCCCGCGTGCAGTTCGGCTCGATCAGCAAGTTCGGCCTGATGGAAATGAGCCGCCAGCGCCTGAAGCCGGCACTGTCGGAAGGCTCGTCGATCCCCTGCCCCCGCTGCGGCGGCTCGGGCCACATCCGCGACACCGAATCGAGCGCGCTGCAGATCCTGCGCATCATTCAGGAAGAGTCCATGAAGGACAACACGGCCGCCGTGCATGTGCAGGTGCCCGTGGAAGTCGCATCGTTCCTGCTGAATGAAAAGCGCCCCGAAATCGCCAAGATCGAGCTCAAGCAGCGCGTCACCGTGCTGATGGTGCCCAACAAGACGCTCGAAACGCCGAACTACAAGCTCGAGCGCCTGAAGCACGACGATCCGCGCCTCGACCACATCGAAGCCAGCTACAAGATGGCCGACGAGATCGAAGACCCGACCTCCGTCACGCGCCGTTCGCAAGAGCCCACCAACAAGCAGACGCCGGTCATCAAGGGCGTGCTGCCCGATGCACCCGCGCCCGTGGTGCCGCCCAAGCCCGAAGCCGTGCGCGCGCCCGTCGCGGCACCCGCACCGGTCGCACCGCCCGTGGTCACCGCGCCGGTTCCGGCACAGACCGGCTTCTTCGCCTGGATCAAGAACCTGTTCGGCGGCGCGCCGGCCCCCGCACCGGCGCCGGCGCCCTCCGCGATTCCGGTCGAGGCCCCGAAGTCCCGCCGCGACGGCCGCCCCGGCCGCGACGGCGAAGCACGCGGCGGTTCGCGTGACGGCGAACAGCGCCGTGGCGGCCGTGGCGGCGAAGGCCGCGGTGAAGGCCGCAACGCGGAAGGCCGCGGCGAAGGCGGCGGACGTTCGGGTGGTCGCGACGGCGAACGCCGTGGCGGCCGCGGCGGCGAGCGCCGTGAAGGACGCGAAGGCCGTGAAGGCCGCAACAGCAGCGAACTGCGCGCCGACGGCGCCCCGCAGCAACCGCGCGAACAGCGCGAACCCCGCGAGCCGCGTGAGGCACGCGCACCGCGCGACGGCGAACAACGCCGCAACGGCCGCGGCGAGCGCCGCGAAGGCGAAGGCCGCGAAGGCCGCAACGCACCGGCGGAAGCACTCGACGGCAACCTGAACCTCGAAGCCCAGCAACTGGTCTCGGGCGAAGAAGGCAATGCAGGCGAACGCGCACCGCGCGCCCGCGGCGAACGCCGTGAACGCGGCGAGCGCAACGAGCGTGGCGAACAACGCGGCGAGCGCAACAACAGCGACCGCGCCGAACGCAACGGCGACGCCCAGCAGCCCCGCGGCGAAACCGCCCTTGCCGGCGAAGAAGCCGTCCAGGGCGAGCGCCAGCCGCGCAACGGCCGCGACGAGCAGCGCGCTCCGCGCGGTGAACGTGGTGGTGAGCGTGGTGAGCGCAACGACGGCCGCCGCGAGCGCCGCAACGACGCGCCTCAGGCCGAAGCCGATGCACGCGGGGCCGAAGCTGCAGCAGCCGACGTCGAGCAGTCCAACGACGGCGGCAACGAGCAGGCTCCCCGCCGCGAAGGCGACGAGCGCCGCGGTCGTTCGCGTGACCGTTACGGCCGCGACCGCCGCGAACGCGGTCCGCGCGACGACAGCGAAGCCGGTGCGCAGGCCGCCGAAGTCGCCGTGGCGGAAGCCGCGACGATGACGACCGGCGTGCAGGAAGAAGCCCCGGCGCCCCGCCGCCAGCCGCAGCAGCAACTGCCGATCGCGCCGGAGCAACAACAGGCCGTCGTGGCCGAAGCCGCCGTCGCTGCACCGGAAGTCCGCGAACCCGCACCCCAGCCGGTGCGCACCGAGCGCCCCGCGCCGGTCGCTGCCGCGCCCGTGGCTGCTCCGGCGCCCGTCGCCAACGGCCGCGCGCTGCCGAAGGTCCAGCCCTTCGAGCTGCCGCTGGACGAACTCGCGCAGATCGCCCAGAACTCGGGCCTGCAGTGGGTCAACTCCGACGCCGAGCGCATCGCGCAGGCACGCGCCGCCATTGCCGCCGAGCCGAAGCCGGTGCACGTGCCGCGCGAGCGCCCGCCGGTGGTGGTGCTCGACGAAGGTCCGCTGGTGCTGGTCGAGACCCGTCGCGACCTCGGTTCGATGTCGCTGCCGTTCGAGCAGCAACAGCAGCAGCAACACCCCCTCTGAGCGGAACCCGCCCGGAAATGAAAACGGCGCCCTCGGGCGCCGTTTTTTTATGCCGCTTCGGACACTGGCAAGTCAGGCATCCAGAAGATCAGGCGCTGAAGCAATCCGTCCGTTCCCGGGGCGCCGTGACAGCGCTCGAATCGCCGCTCAGGCGCTCTCGACCTGCGCCGCGCGCTTCCAGGCTTCGGCCGCCTGCGCGGTGTCGTTGCGGTCTTCGGCCAGGTGGGCCAGCGCCAGCCAGGCTCGGCGATACAGATCGGTGTCCTGCAATCCCAGCCCGGCCTGCATGAGCAGCTGCTGGGCCTTGCCCCACAGCTGGCGCTTCATGCAGGCCATGCCCGCGAGGTACTGCAGATTGGGGTCGCGCGGATTGTTGCGCTGCGCGCTCTCGATGCGCGCCAGCCATTCCGCATCGACCGAGTCGAGCCCCGCCTCGAGCGCGCGTGCCAGCTTGACGCGCAGCGCATCGCCCAGGCTGCGCGGATTGCCGACCATCTGCTCCCAGGCCGGCAGCAGCCAGCCGCGCGCGAGCGCCAGGTCGCCGCGCAGCGCGACCATGCGCTGGGCCGCGTGGATCGCGACCTCGGGCATCTGGCGTTCGTTGGTGTCGAGCTCGGACCATGCGCGCTGCAGTTGCGCCGGGTCGTGCGCGCCCGACAGCAGTTCGGTCGCAAGGCCGCGCACGATGCTCTGCGCGGCGGCCTCCGAGAACGCGCGGTGCTTGGCGAGCAGGCGCGCGGTTTCGAGTGCCTCGAGCGTGCGCCGATCCTGCCGGGCCGCCTTGAGCCTCAGCCGCAGCGCAAGCGTGCGGCGCTGCGCGCCCTGCGGCAGTTCTTCGAGGCGGGCGAGCGCAGCGGCCGCATCGCGGTCTTCGAGCGCCCAGCGCGCCGCGCGCAACTGCACGCCTTCGCGCGTTTCCGGACTGGCCAGCACGGTGCGGTCGGCGCTTTCGTTCAGTGCCTGCTGCAGATGGGCATCGCGCGCCGGCTTGTCCTGCAGCGCCTGCGCGCTCTCGGCCGCGAGCAGGTGCGACAGCACCCGCACCTGCGGCGCCTGCGGCAGGCTGGCGCCGAGCGCCGACAGCGCCTTTTCCTGCGTGAGCGCGGCCTGCGCGGCCTTGCGCGCGCGCGAGAAACGACCGGAAATCAGCTGCACCATGGCGTCGAGCAGCGCCGCATGCAGCGTGCGCTCCTTCTGCTGCAGCCGCCATTGGCGCGCCTGCTTGGGCAGCGAGAACAGCGCCGCCAGGGCCCGCAGCGCGGCGTGCAGCAGCACGAACACCACCAGCAGGATCACCAGCACCAGGTTCAGCGAAAGATCGACACGCCACGGCGGCCAGAACACGGTGATCGTGCCCTGGTTGTTGCCTGCGAAAAGAGCGACTGCCGCGGCGACGGCGAACAGTGCAAGGAGCCAGATTGCTGCGCGCATGTGCGGGTCAACGTCCTGCGGCGGCGGTGGCCAGGGCGGCCAGCGTGTCGTCGATGCGGACCGGCTCGGTCGTCCTCACCTGCTGCTGCAGTTGCTGCAGCAGGGTGGCGGCGGCCTGCGTGCGGCGCGATGCGGGGTCGAAGTAGCGGTTGAGCGATGCCGCGACCTGGGACAGCTCGGTGCGGGTGGCGTCGAACTGGCGCGACAGCAGCGACAGCCGCGCGTTGAGCAGCTTGAGCTTGAGGTTCTCGCGCAGGAAGTAGGACTGTTCGGGCGCCAGCAGCACCGCTTCCGGGCTCTGGATGCGGCCCACGCGCACCAGCGAGCGGGCCTCGCCGCGAACGGCCAGCAGCATGCGCTGCCACCAGGGCGCGTCGGCGGGAATCGGCTCGGCCTGCCATGCGTTGGCGCCGGTGCCGCGCAGGGCCACCGCGTTGAGCGTGGGCAGGTCGTCCACGCCGCGCATGAGTTCGTCGAGCCTTTGCAGGGCCTCGGCGTTGTCGGTGCTGGCACTGCTGCGCAGGCGGTCGGCATCGCGCTGCATGGCGCGCTGCAAGGGGGCGAGCCGCGGTTGCGCGGCACGCGAGATGCGCACGTCGCCCGCTTTCAGCGCGGCCAGCAGCGGCTCGACGCTGCCCGTGACCTGGGCCTGCTGCAGCGCAAGGCGCACGGCCGACTCGATGTCGATCACGAGGTTCTCGTCGCGCGAACGAGAGAGGCTCTGGATGAGTTCTTCGAGCTGCGAACGCTGCAGCGCGACTTCGGCAACGCGCGTTTCGACCAGTGCCACGCGGGCCGAGGCGTCGCGCACGGTGTCGCTGGCCTGGCGTGCCAGCGTGCGCGCTTCCATCGACTGCGAAAGGGCGTCGGCACTCTGGCGCGCCAGCTGTTCCTTCATGCCGCTGACCTTCTGCCACAGCGCGACGGCCATGACCAGCGCCACCAGCGCGATGAAGGCCACGAGGCCGAATCCGAGACGCGACAGGATCGCCGCGCCCGCAGCCTGGGCGGCAGGGGTCTGGTGGGGGGCGACAGTGGCAGGCACGGGCACCGTTGCGGCTGAAGGGGGAGAAAGGTCGTCGGACGGGGACGCGGCGCTCATGCGAGGGATTCTATCGACGCGACCAACGCATCCCGCAACGGTGTGCACACACGCAACGCCCCGAAACCCGCGGCGCGCGCGGCTTCGCCGATGCGGGCATGCGTTGCGACTGCGCGTGCCGCCTGCCAGTCGGTGCCGGGCATCGCGCGTTGCAGATTGCCGATGGCTTCGGAACTGCTGAAGAGCCAGATCGCGCGGCCCTGCGCGCCGTCGGTCGCGATGCGCAGTTGTACGACGTCCAGCGACGGCGGCAGGCGCCGGTAGGCGACCACGGTGTCGCGCTGGCCGCCCGCGGCGTCGATTTCCCTGGCGAGCCAGTCGCGCCCGGCGGGCTGCCCGGACTCGTCGCCGCCGCGCACGATCAGCACGCGCACGCCGGCAGTCACCTGGCCGCGCACGCGCTCCCACAGCGCCTCGGAATCGAAGCGCGTGGCTTCGGGCGGCGGTGCATCGATCTGTTCCGGCGGCACGCCCGCACGCAGCAGGGCGCGCGTGGTGCCCGGGCCCGTGGCCCAGAAGCGGCGTCCAGCGGTCATGCCCGGTGTTTCATGCTGGAAGAAATTCTCGACCGCCGTGGCGCTCACGAACATCAGCGCCGCATAGCGGTCGAGGCGGCGCCAGGCTTCGCGCAGCGGCTCGGCATCGGCCACGGGCGCGATCACGATCAGCGGCAATGCCACCGCGTCGAGCCCGGCGGCGCGCAGGTCGTCGACCCATTGCGCCGCCTCGCGTTCGGGGCGCGTGACGATGACGGGACGGGCGGTCATGCGATGACCTCCGGAATCAGTGGGCCCCGGCGTCGCGCAGCAAGGCAGCTGCTTGCCGGCCGAGCGCATCGGCCTGGGCGAAGTCGCCGGCCTGCGCCAGCGCGTGCACTTTCACCAGCGGCACCTTGCCTTCGGGGTCGCCCCAGGCGGCGTCGATGCGCAGCGAACCGTCGGCCTGCCATCGGGCATGGGCCGCGAGCGGCATGGAGCAGCTGCCACCCATCGCGCGGCTCACGGCGCGCTCGGCGGCGGTGGAGAGCCAGTCGCCGCGGTGGGTGATGGCGGCGAGCAGCTCGATGAGGTCGGCGCGATCCGCCCGCACCTCGATGCCCAGGGCGCCCTGCCCGGCCGCGGGCAGCATGGTGTCGGGGTCGAAGGCCACGCGGATGCGGCTTTCGAGCCCCAGCCGCTTGAGTCCGGCCGCCGCCAGCACGATCGCGTCGTACTGCCCTTCGTCGAGCTTGCGCAGGCGGGTGTCGAGATTGCCGCGCAGCGGTTCGATGCGCAGGTCGGGCCGCAGCGCGCGCAGCAACGCGACGCGGCGCAGGCTGGAAGTGCCGACCACCGCGCCGTGCGGCAGTTCGTCGAGCGAGGCAAAACGGGGGGAGACGAGCGCGTCGCGCGGGTCTTCGCGTTCCAGCACGCAGGGCAGCACGAAGCCTTGGGGAAGGTCCATCGGCACGTCCTTGAGCGAATGGACGGCGATGTCGGCGCGCCCTTCCTCGAGCGCGAGCTCCAGTTCCTTCACGAAGAGGCCCTTGCCGCCCACCTTGCTCAGCGTGCGGTCGAGGATCTGGTCGCCGGTGGTGGTGAGGCCCAGCAGGCTGACCGTGTGGCCTCTTTCCTGCAGCAGCGCCTGCACGTGTTCGGCTTGCCACAAGGCCAGCCGGCTTTCGCGCGTGGCGATCACGATATTGCTCAAGGCCGTTCCCAAAAGTACATGTTTCAAACCGCCGGAATGCTAGCATGTTGCGCCGCAACAACGCAGGCGGCGCACCCATTCAAGACCAGGAAAAAAATCGAATGAAAGCCAGCAAGACAACTGCTCCTCCCAAGCGCCGTCAGGCCGAAGACCAGCCGCTGATCGACGATATCCGACTGTTGGGCCGCATCCTCGGCGACGTGATCCGGGAGCAGGAAGGCGAAGAAACCTATGCGCTTGTCGAGAAGGTGCGCACGCTGTCGGTGGCATTCCGCCGCGACGCCGACCACGCCGCCGACCGCGCGCTGAAGAACCTGCTCAAGGGCCTGAGCGCCGCGGAAACCGTGCGCGTCATTCGCGCCTTCACTTACTTCAGCCACCTGGCCAACCTGGCGGAGGACCGCCACCAGATCCGCCGCCGCACCGAGGCCGAGCGCGCCGGCGAAACCGCCGAAGGCGACCTGCAGACCGCGCTGGCCCGCATCCGCAAGGCCGGCGTGAAACCCGACGAGATCGTGGCCTCGCTGGCTCACAGCTATGTGTCGCCGGTGCTCACCGCGCACCCGACCGAAGTGCAGCGCAAGAGCATCCTGGACGCCGAGCGCGCCATCGCGCAGCTGCTCACCGTGCGCGATGAAATCAAGCTGCGCCAGAGCGCCTACGCCGGCGGCAAGGACGCGCTCTCGCCAATCGAGTTCGCGGAGAACGAAACGCAGATGCGCATCCGCGTCACGCAGATCTGGCAGACGCGCCTGCTGCGCTTTTCCAAGCTCACCGTGGCCGACGAGATCGAGAACGCGCTGAGCTACTACGAAGCCACCTTCCTGCGCGAGATTCCGCGCGTGTACGCCGACCTGGAGAAGGCGCTGGCCCAGGGCGGCCACGCGCCTTCGGTGGCGCCCTTCCTGCGCATGGGCCAGTGGATCGGCGGCGACCGCGACGGCAACCCGAACGTCACCGCCGAGACGCTCAACTACGCCCTCAGCCGCCAGAGCGAACTCGCGCTGCGCCACTACCTCACCGAAGTGCACTACCTGGGTGGCGAGCTGTCGCTGTCGGCCACGCTGGTCGACGTGACGGTCGAGATGCAGGCGCTGGCCGAGCGTTCGCCCGACACCAGCGAACACCGCAAGGACGAGCCCTATCGCCGCGCCCTCACCGGCGTCTACGCGCGCCTGGCGGCCACGCTGCGCGAGCTCAGCGGCGGCGAGGCGGCGCGCCACGCGGTCGCGCCGCAGAACCCGTACGCCACCGCCGAAGAATTCCTGGCCGACCTGCGCACGGTCGAGGAATCGCTCGACGAGAAGCACGGCAGCGTGCTCGCGGCGCCGCGCCTGCGTCCGCTGATCCGTGCGGTGGAAGTGTTCGGCTTCCACCTGGCCACGGTCGACCTGCGCCAGAGTTCGGACAAGCACGAAGCCGTGATCGCCGAGCTGCTGGCCACCGCGCGCATCGAGCCCTCGTATGCCTCGCTGGCCGAAGAAGCCAAGCAGACGCTGCTGCTCAAGCTGCTCGACGACGCCCGCCCGCTGCGCGTGCCCGACGCCGACTACTCGCCGCTCGCCAGGAGCGAACTGGCCATCTTCGCGGCCGCCCGCGCCGCGCGCGCGCGCTACGGCGCGGCGGCCATCCGCCACTACATCATCAGCCACACCGAAACGGTGAGCGACCTGCTCGAAGCCCTGCTGCTGCAGAAGGAAGCGGGCCTGCTGCGCGGCGCGATGAACAGCAACGCGACCTGCGACCTGATCGTGGTGCCGCTGTTCGAGACCATCGAAGACCTGCGCAACGCCGCGCCCATCGTGCGCGCCTTCTATGCGCTGCCCAACATCCAGGCGCTGATCGAACGCTCGGGCGCCGAGCAGGACGTGATGCTCGGCTACTCCGACAGCAACAAGGACGGCGGCATCTTCACCAGCAACTGGGAGCTGTACCGCGCCGGCATCGCGCTGGTGGCGCTGTTCGACGAGCTCAACAAGAAGAAGGCCAACCCGATCCGCCTGCGCATGTTCCACGGCCGTGGCGGCACGGTGGGGCGCGGCGGCGGCCCGAGCTACCAGGCCATCCTCGCGCAGCCGCCCGGTACGGTGCGCGGGCAGATCCGGCTGACCGAGCAGGGCGAAGTCATCGGCTCGAAGTACGCCAACCGCGAGATCGGCCGGCGCAACCTCGAGACGCTGGTGGCCGCCACGCTGGAGGCCACGCTGCTGCCGCAGGGCAAGCTGGCGCCCGCCGCCTTCCTGTCGGCCGCGGGCGAGCTTTCGGCGGCGAGCATGGCCGCCTACCGCAAGCTGGTGTACGAGACACCCGGCTTCGGCGACTACTTCTTCGGCTCCACGCCCATCCGCGAAATCGCCGAACTCAACATCGGCTCGCGCCCCGCCTCGCGCAACCCGAGCCACAAGATCGACGACCTGCGCGCGGTGCCGTGGAGCTTCAGCTGGGGCCAGTGCCGCCTCACCATTCCGGGCTGGTTCGGCTTCGGCTCGGGCGTCGAGCAGTTCCTGGCGGCTGCCGGCAACGCCGCCGGCAGGAAGGAGCGCCAGGCGCTGCTGCAGCGCATGTACGAGCAGTGGCCGTTCTTCCGCACGCTGCTGTCGAACATGGACATGGTGCTGGCCAAGAGCGACCTCGCGCTGGCCTCGCGCTATGCCGAACTGGTGACCGACCGCAAGCTGCGCCAGAAGGTGTTCTCGATGATCGATGCCGAATGGCACCGCACGTCGGACGCGCTCACGCTCATCACCGGCGCGAAGCAGAGGCTGGAGGGCAATGCCGAGATGCAGCGCTCGGTGCGCCACCGCTTCCCGTACATCGACCCGCTGCACCACCTGCAGGTCGAGTTGATGCGCCGCTACCGCGCGGGCGACGGCGGCGAGAGGCTGCAGCGCGGCATCCACATCTCGATCAACGGGGTGGCGGCGGGGCTGCGCAACACGGGTTGACAACGCAGCGGCGCTTCGCTGTCGAAAGGGGCGCCTTGTGCGCCCCTTCCTACGTGAACACGCGGCAATGAGGCACCCGTAAGGTCATTTAAAGGCGTACGGTCGGGCACGTTCAAAGTTCTCGCAATTGCGCGGCAGCTCGAAGTCGTCAAAAGGAGCCCGTTGCCATGCCCGTCCCGCAGTCCCTTACCCATTCGCAGATCGATTTCGTCGGCAGCGATTTCGAAGCGCTGGCTTCCCACATGCGCCACTGCGCGCGTGCCCACGGGCGATGGTTCTCGGTGCGCAGCCACATGCAGCGCGTGCGCGCGCTGGCTGCCGGCCGGATCGTGACGATGGCCTGCGTGGCAGTCGTCCTGGGCGTCGGCCTGCTTTCCCTCACTTGAGCGCCGCAGCCGTTGTCGACCGCCTCGAGGGGCTCAGTCACTACGCCCGTACCCTCCTGCTGGGCCCGCACGACCCGGTAGCACCTCCGATCCGCGCCGAACTCTTCGGCGCACAACGCTTCGAACAGCACGGCCACAGCCTGGCCCGTGCCCAGGTGGTGGAAGACGACCACCGCAGCACCCACCAGGCCGCGCCTTTTTTTCCGCGCGTGGACGAGAACCTCGCGTCGCTGCGCAGCGCCTTCGACTACATCGCGCTGACATCGCTCAGCGGACGCTACGTGTCGCCGGCCGCCGAATGGCTGCTCGACAACTTCCACCTGGTCGAGGCGCAGCTCCAGCAGATCCATGACGGCGTGCCGCGCAGCTACTACGCGCGGCTGCCAAAGCTGGCCACGCCGCCGCTCGCGGGCCTGCCGCGTGTATACGGCATTGCCTGGGCCTACGTGGCCCACACCGACAGCGTGCTCAACAAGACGCTGTTCACCGCCTTCCTCAACGCCTACCAGGACGTCGACGAACTGACGCTCGGCGAGCTCTGGGCGCTGCCCACCACCCTGCGCGTGGTGCTGCTGGAGAACCTGCGGCGCATGGCCGAGAGCATCGCCGAGAACAAGGTCGCGCGCGAAGTCGCGCATGCCGCCTGGGACGGCGCGGCCAAGCTCTCCGAGCAGGACCTCGACGTGCTCTACCGCGCGCTGCAGAGCCACGGCCTGCAGGACAACTACCTCACGCAACTGTGGCAGCGCCTGCCGGTGGAGCGCACCGACGACACGCCCGCGCTGGTGCGCTGGACCGAACAGCACTGCCCCAACGGCCCGGCGCTGATCGGCGAGGCGCAGAACGCGCAGGCGGCCGCCAACCTGACGGTCGGCAACATCATCACCACGCTGCGCATGATCGGCCAGGTCGAGTGGAGCGACCTGATCGAGCCGGTGAGCCGTTCGCTGCGCGTGCTGCGCGAGCTGCCGAGCTTCGCGAACGAGAGCGAGATCACGCGCCAGCAGATCACGCATGCGATGGAGCAGGTGGCGCGCGGCACCCAGCGGCCCGAGCGCGAAGTGGCGCAGGCCGTGGTGCGGCTGGCCGCCGCCGCGCCGGCCGAGGACGCCGGGGCCGAGACCGGCCGGGCCGACGGCACCGCGGGCTACTACCTTTTCGGCCAAGGCCGTCCCTCGCTGATCGCCGCGCTGCAGGCAGGCAGCCCGGCTGGCAGCGCCGCGCCGCGCGCGGAGCGACTGGGCCGGCCGCGGGGCCGCCGCGGCTGGCGCCTGCCCGTCTACGTGGGCTCGGTGGCCCTCGGCACCGCCTTGCTGCTGGCCTGGGTGGTGCACGGCCTGCCGCACCGCGAAGACTGGACCACCGTCCTGGCGCTGGTGCTGCTGGCTTGGCCGCTGTCCGAGGCGCTGATCGCGCTGGCCCAGCGCATCATGGCGGAATCGGTGCGCGTGCAGGCGCTGCCGCGCCTCGACTTCGCCGCCGGCATTCCCGAGCGGCACCGCGCCCTCGTCGTCATTCCCACGCTGCTGAGCTCGACCGCCGGCAACGCGCAGCTGGTCCACCGGCTCGAACTGCACTGGCTCTCCAACCGCGAAGCCCACGCGCAGTTTGCGCTGCTGACCGACTGGGCCGACGCCGCGCAGGCCCTGCTGCCCACCGACACGCCGCTGCTCGAAGACGCACTGCAACGCATCGCCGCGCTCAACGCCAAGTACCCGCCGGCCGAAGGCGCCGCACCGCGCTTCCTGCTGCTGCATCGCCCGCGCACCTGGAGCGACACCGAGCAGCGCTGGATGGGCTGGGAGCGCAAGCGCGGCAAGCTCGAAATGCTGGTGCGCCTGCTCGCGGCCGGCGACGCCAGCGGCTTCCTGCCGCTCGCGCCGGGCCAGCAGCTCGCCGCCGGCCGCACGCCCTACGTGCTCACGCTCGACAGCGACACCGGCCTGCCGCCCGGCGCGTTGCGCGACCTGGTGTCGATCGCGGCCCATCCGCTCAACGCGCCCGAGATCGATGCGAGCAGCCGGCGCGTGGTCGCGGGCTTCGGCATCCTGCA
Source organism: Variovorax sp. MPBD4-3 (assembly GCF_058809745.1). Classification (NCBI taxonomy): domain Bacteria; kingdom Pseudomonadati; phylum Pseudomonadota; class Betaproteobacteria; order Burkholderiales; family Comamonadaceae; genus Variovorax; species Variovorax sp. MPBD4-3. Next base: position 48,556 of record NZ_JBXASW010000003.1, on the reverse strand, counting down.
GCCGCGCATCGTCACGCCGTTCCCGATGCGCAACGAGCGCTCGCCGTACCACTGGATGTTCGCGGGCCAGTGCGGCCTCGACCCCTACGGCAGCGGCGCGTCGGACATCTACCAGGACGTGTTCGGCAGCGGCTCCTTCACCGGCAAGGGCCTGCTCAACGTGCGCGCCCTGCACGCCACGCTCGACCATCGCCTGCCCGACGGCGCGGTGCTCAGCCACGACCTGCTCGAAGGCACGGTGGCGCGCTGCGCGATGGTGAGCGACGTGGTTCTCGTGGAGGACCATCCGCACCATGCCGGCGTCGCGGCGTCGCGCGTTCACCGCTGGGTGCGCGGCGACTGGCAGCTGCTGCCGCTGATGTGGCGCGCCCACCGCTTCGGCATCGACGCGCTGGGCCTGTGGAAGATGAGCGACAACCTGCGCCGCTCGCTGGTGGTGCCGGCTTCTTTCGCGCTGCTCGCGCTGGTGATCTTCACGCAGGCCTTGCCGCTGGGCTGGGCGCTGGCGGCAGTGGCTTCGGCGCTCATGCTCGGCCCGCTGCTCGGCGCGCTGGCCGGGCTGGTGCCCACGCGGCGCGCCATCGAGCTGCGCCACTTCTTCGACGTGGGCGCGGTCGAGCTGCTGCGCTCCATGGCGGGCGCTGCATGGCAGTTCGTGCAACTGGGTGCGCAGACGCGGCTGCTGCTCGACGCCTGGTTCCGCGCGACGTGGCGGCTGGTCGTGAGCCGGCGGCACCTGCTCGAATGGACCACGGCCGCTCAGGCGCAGGCGCAGGCCAGCCAGCAACTGGCGCCGTTCCTGCGCAAGGAGGCCGTGAGCAGCGTGCTGTGCCTCGTGCTCGCGGTGGCCGCGCACTGGAGCGCCTACCCGGTGGTCGGCCCCCTGCTGTTCCTGCTGTGGGCGCTTGCGCCCGTGGCGGCCTGGTGGAGCAGCCGCGTCGAAGCGAAGGCGGCCGACCCGCTCAGCGCCGGGCAGCGCACCTACCTCGACAAGCTCGCGCACGACACCTGGCGCTTCTTCGAGCACGTGGTGGGCCCGGAGGACAACCACCTGCCGCCCGACAACCTGCAGCTGGAACCGCAGCCCACCATCGCGCACCGCACATCGCCGACCAACATCGGCATGTACCTGCTCGCCGCCTGCTGCGCACGCGAGTTCCGCTGGATCGACACCGCCGCGCTGCTGGCGCGCCTCTCGGCCACGCTGGACACCGTGGATCGCCTGCAGAAGCACGAGGGCCACCTCTTCAACTGGTACGACACGCAGACGCTCGCGCCCCTGCCGCCCCGGTATGTGTCGAGCGTGGACAGCGGCAACTTCGCCGGCCACCTGGTCACGGTGGCGCAGGCCTGCCGCGCGTTCGCGGCCGAAGGGGGCCAGCCGCAGGAAGCGGCCGCGCTCGAGGAACTGGCCCTTCGCTGCGACCTGCTGCACGACGGCATGGACTTCAGCGGCCTCTACGACGCCAAGCGCCACCTGTTCCACATCGGCCTGCGCGTGGAAGAGAACGCGCTCGACGCCAGCTACTACGACCTGCTGGCCTCGGAATCGCGTCTGCTGAGCTTCCTGGCGATCGCCAAGGGCGACGTGCCGCGCCGCCACTGGATGGCGCTGGGCCGGCCCTTCCTGCTGGTGGGCTTCCAGCCCAGCCTCAAATCATGGTCGGGCTCGATGTTCGAGTACGTGATGCCCGCGCTCGTGATGACCGAGCCCGAAGACGGCCTGCTGCAGGTGGCCAACGTCGCCGCCATCGCAGAGCAGCAGGCCTTTGGCCGCGCGCAGAACCTGCCGTGGGGCGTCTCGGAGTCGGCGTACTTCGGGCAGGACCATTCGCTGGCCTACCAGTACTCGCCCTTCGGCGTGCCGCGCCTGGCGCTGCGGCGCACGCCGCCGGCCGACCGTGTCGTGGCGCCCTATGCCAGCGCGATGGCGGCGCCGTTCGCGCCCGAGGCGGCGGTGGTCAACCTGGAGCTGCTCGAATCGCTCGGCGCGCGCGGCGAGTTCGGTTTCCACGACGCAGTCGACTTCACCGTCTCGCGCCAGACCGAAGGCCAGGACTTCACCGTGGTGCGCAACTTCATGGCGCACCACCAGGGCATGTCGCTGGTGGCGCTGTGCAACCTGCTGTGCGCCGACGCGCCGCGCCGCTGGTTCGGCAGCGCCGCGCTGGTGCAGGCGCACGAGTCGCTGCTGCACGAACGCACGCCGCGCCAGATCATCGGCAGCGCCGACCCGCGAACCCCGCCCGAGCCCGGCCAGGCCGAGCTGGCGCCGCTGTTCCAGCCCCGCGTGGTCGACCCGATGGCGCCGGGCTTCCAGCCCACGCACCTGCTGTCGAACGGCCGCTACACCGTGTCCCTGCGGGCCAACGGCGCCGGCGTGAGCCGCTGGCATGCGTTCAACGTCACGCGCTGGCGCGACGATCCGCTGCGCGACAGCTACGGCACCTTCTTCTACCTGCGCGACGAGGGCCGGCAGACGCTGACCTCCCTCACCGCGCTGCCCGCCCCCGGCGACGGCTGGCGCTACCGCACTCGCTTCCTGGCCGACCAGGTGCAGTTCGACGCCACCGGCCCGGGCCTGCAGGTGCGCACCACCGTGCTCATCAGCCCGGAAGACGACACCGAGCTGCGCAACATCACGCTGCACAACGCGGGCGACGAGACACGCACGCTCGAGCTGCTGTCGTACTTCGAGCCCGTGCTGTCGAACCCCAAGGCCGACGAGGCCCATCCGGCGTTCGCCAACCTGTTCGTCGAGTCGCGCTGGGAGCCGGCATGGCGCGCGCTGCTGATGTCGCGCAAGCCGCGCCTGCACGGCGACGCGGTGGCCGCGGCCGCGCACTTCCTGGCCTCGGTGGACGCCAATGTGCTGTCCGTCGACTGCATGACCGACCGGCGCGCTTTCATCGGGCGCAACCGCTCGCTGGCCGATCCGGCGCTCGATGCGCAGCCGCTCGCGCACAACGGCCGGCCGGTGAACGGCCTGGACCCCATCGCCTGCCTGCGCGTGCGCCTGTCGCTCGCGCCGGGCGCCACCGCGCGCCTGAGCTTCGCCACCGCCGCCGCGCAGAGCATCGAGGCGCTGATGCCCGGCATCGACCGCTACATGCAGCCCATGCACGTGGAGCGCGCCACCCGCATGGCCGCCACGCTGGCGCAGGTGCGGCTGCGCGACCTGAGCATCGCGCCCGCGCAGAACGTGGCGCTGCAGGACCTGACGACCATCCTCACCTACACCACGCCGCGCGTCATGAGCGACCGCGGGCTGATCGACCTGCGGCAGATCTGGCGCTTCGGCATTTCGGGCGACAAGCCCATCGTGCTGGTCCACATCCACTCGATGATCGGCATGGGCCTGATCAACACGCTGCTGCGCGCGCAGCCGTGGTGGGGCTTCGGCGGCGTGGCCTGCGACCTGGTGGTGCTCAACGGCGAACCCAACTCCTACCTGATGCCGCTGCAGCGCGAGATAGAGACGCTGCGCTCGCGCGTGGCGCAGCAGACGCAGAACAGCTTTCCGCGCAACGACACGGCCGGCTTCTACCTGCTGCGCGACCAGGACGTGGTGCCTTCCGAGAAGGCTGCGCTCTCCAGCCTGGCGCGGGTGGTGTTCACGGCCGAGGGGCGCTCGCTCGAGATGCAGGTGGCGGCGCTGCACGAGGCCCGCAATGATTCGCGCAATGAGGCCCGCAACGACACGTCCCCGGCCGCCGACGATGCCGCCGCCCCGCGCGGCGTGCCGCTGCTGTCGCACACCGCCGCCGTACCTTCGGCCGGCGCGCCCACCGGCGAGTTCGACGCCGCCACGGGCGAGTTCCACTTCGAGGTCGGCCCGGACCGCCGCACGCCGCGGCCATGGATCAACGTCATCGCCAACGCGAACTTCGGCTTCCAGGTGTCCGAGTGGGGCACGGGCTTCACCTGGGCCGGCAACAGCCGCATGCACCAAGTCACGCCGTGGGCGAACGACCCGGTGCAGGACCCGGCCTTCGAACACTACCTGCTGCAGGACGTGGCGACCCGCCAGATGCTGCCACTCACGCCCGCAGGCAGCGGCGACGGCGAGTCGCGCCACCGGGTGCGGCACGGCCAGGGCTACACCGTGTTCGAGTGCCGCCAGGGTCCGCTCATGCTGGAAACCACCTTCTTCGCGGACCGCGACGAGGCCGTGAAGATCGTTCATGTGCGCGTGCGCAACGAGGGCGGCGGCCAGCGCAGGCTGCGCGCGCTCTCGATGGTCGAGTGGCAGATGGGCGCGGCACGCGGCGAGCGCCGCACCGTGCATTGCTGGAAGCCCGAGGACCAGCCGGCCGTGTTCGGCGAACAGCGCGAGTCGAGCGCGGGCTTCGGCGGCAGCGCGGCCTTCCTGCTGCTCGCGGGCCTGCCCGGTGCAACGCAGTGGACTTGCGACCGCAACGAGTTCTTCGCCGGGCGCGGCATCGTCGAAGTGCCCGACGCACTGGCCCAGCGCGCGGGCAGCGGGCTCGACGCATGCGCGGCCATCGGCTGCGAATTCGTCGTGGCGGCGGGGGAGACGGCGAGCTTCAGCTTCGTGCTGGGCCACGCCGACAACGCCGAAGCCGCGCTCGCGCTCGCACGCCGCTGGCGCCAGCGCGACGTGCCCGAGGCACTCGCGCAGGTGCGCGCCTTCTGGGACGAACTGCTCGGCCGGCTGCAGGTGCGCACGCCCGATCCGCTGTTCGACGCGCTCGTCAACCGCTGGCTCGTGTACCAGACGCTGGCCTGCCGGCTCTGGTCGAAGGCCGGCTTCTACCAGGCCGGCGGCGCCTTCGGCTTTCGCGACCAGCTGCAGGACGCGATGGCCTTCGCGCTCACCGATGCGTCGCGGCTGCGCGAGCAGATCCTGCTGAACGCGGCGCGGCAGTTTCCCGAAGGCGACGTGCAGCACTGGTGGCACATGCCCGGCGGTGCCGGGGTGCGCACGCATTTCTCCGACGACCTGCTGTGGCTGCCCTATGCGTCGGCGCACTACGTCGAGGTGACGGGCGACGCCTCGCTGCTCGACGAGACCGCCGGCTTCATCGAAGGCCCCGCCATCCCGGACGGTGCCGAAGACGCCTACTACGCCCCGCAGCGCAGCGGCGAGACGGCCAGCATCTACGAGCACGGCGCGCGCGCCATCGACCGCAGCCTGAAGACCGGCGTGCACGGCCTGCCGCTGATGGGCACCGGCGACTGGAACGACGGCATGAACCGCGTCGGCAACGAAGGCCGCGGCGAATCGGTGTGGCTCGCATGGTTCCTGTGCAGCGTGGTGGCGCAGTTCGCGCCCCTCGCGCAGGCACGCGGCGACCACGAACGCGCCGCGCGCTGGACGGCCGCGCGCAGCGGCTGGATCGCCGCGCTGCACGACGCCGGCTGGGACGGCGCCTGGTTCCGCCGCGCCTTCTTCGACAACGGCGCGCCGCTGGGCTCGTCGGCCAACGACGAGTGCCGCATCGACCTGATCGCGCAGGCATGGTCGGTGCTCTCGGGTGCTTCGGACGATGCGCACACCGGACCGGCGATGGCGTCGTTGAAGAAGCTGCTGCACGACGAGCCGGCCGGCCTGCTGCGGCTGCTGACACCGCCCTTCGCCAATTCGCCCAACAACCCCGGCTACATCCAGGCCTACCCGCCGGGCGTGCGCGAGAACGGCGGCCAGTATTCGCACGGCGCGGTATGGGCGCTGATGGCGCAGGCCCACCAGGGCGACCACGAGGCGGCATGGCAGAGCTTCGAGGGCCTGAGCCCCGCCCACCGCGCGCGGCATCCCGTGCGCGGGCCGGCCTACGAACTGGAGCCCTACGTGATGGCGGGCGACATCTACGGTTCCGCGCCTTACCTCGGCCGGGGCGGCTGGAGCTGGTACACCGGCTCGGCCGCATGGCTGCACCGCGCGGCGGTGGAGTCGCTGCTGGGCCTGAGCGTGAAGGGCCGGCTGCTTTCGCTGGCACCGCACGTGCCGGCGCACTGGCCGGGCTTCGAGATCGCGTTGCGGCTGGGCGCGCGCGCGCTCACGCTGCAATGGGGCGATGTGCCGGGCGCCGCAGCGCCGACGCAGCACCTGGCGGCCGGCGAATGGATCGACTGGCAGGCGCTGCCGGCGGGCGCGGTGCTGCGCGTGGCCTGACGGTGCCCGCGCTGGCCTAGACTCGCAACCCACCCCCACACTGCGACCGATAAAGGAAAAGCCATGAAGGGCTCCTGCCTCTGCGGCACCGTCCGGTACGAGGCCACGCGCCTCGCCGGCCCCATCGTCCACTGCCATTGCCAGACCTGCCGCAAGGCGCACAGCGCGGCCTTCACCACCACCGCGCGCGCCGACCGCGGCGACTTCCGCTGGACCGCGGGCGAAGAAGCGATCGGCTCCTTCGAATCGACGCCCGGCAAGCTGCGCCACTTCTGCACCCGCTGCGGCACGCAGCTGATCGCCGAATGGGTGGCGCAGCCGCAGGTGATATTGCGCGTGGGCTCGCTCGACGAAGACCCGGGCGAGCGGCCGTCGATGCACATCTGGACCTCGCACGAGCAACCATGGCTGGACCACGAAACCGATATTCCCTCCTACCCGGAAGCGGCGCCGCCCAAGCCATGAGCACCACCAGGATCCAGTTCCGGCGCAAGCTGATCGTCGCCATCCTGCTGTGCGTGGCCGTCGGCGGCGCGGTGGTGCGGCACTACGCAACGCCCGGCAGCACCACGCGCGACATCGCCACGCTGCTGATGGTGCTGTGGGTGCCGATCATCGGCAACGTCATAGCGTGGCTCATCGGCAAACGGCCGCGCCGCGCGCCCAGGCCGGTGACCGATGCGCCTCCGAGCTTCGACACGCTGGGCACCTTCACGCCGCATGCGCTGGTCGAGCTCACCTTCCGCAAGCCGGCCATCCCGTCGCAGGACGTGCCGGTGGCGCCGGGCGAATACCGCTGCGCGCTGGTGCTCGACAAGGAAGGCTTCTCGGCACGCTGGGTGGTGCCGCCCGGCGACGCACTGGAGCGCGGGCTGCCTGCATCGCTGGCCATCGAATTCCTGTCCCCGGCCCTGGCACGGCCGCGCTTTCCCGAGGGCACGGCCTTCCGCGTGCTGATCGGCGATTCGTTCATTGCCGACGGGCGCGTGCTGCGCGCAGAGGCCTGAGGCCTGCAACCGGGTGGCGATAGCCACCAGGACCCCCGATTGTTCGCCGCAGGGAAACTGACTACTGCCGGCCGGCCCCTTTGTCGGGAAGGCGACGCCTCGCACACTCCAATGCCCTCTTACCAGCATTGGCGCGTGCGCCGCCGGTGCGTCTCCAGGACAGCATTCCATGATGAATTCACCCAGCAGCAACCCGTGCATCGACGACGTCTGCGCAGTGCCGGCGGCCCCGGCAGCGCCAGCGGTGGCGGCCACCCGCTCCGCATGGCTCGCGGTCGGCTCCATCGCGGTCGGCACTTTCGCGATGGTCTCGACGGAGTTCATGCCCATCGGCCTTCTGACCGACATCGCGCGCGGCCTCAACGTCTCCGACGGCACGGCCGGCCTGATGGTCACGATGCCCGGCGTGCTGGCCGCCTTCGCCGGGCCGGCGCTGATCGTCGCCTCGGGCAAGCTCGACCGGCGCACCGTGCTGATCGCGCTCACCACGCTGCTCATCGCGTCGAACCTGCTGGCCGCTTTCGCGCCCAACTTCGCCACCATGCTCGTCGCGCGCCTGCTGCTCGGCCTGTGCGTGGGCGGCTTCTGGACCTTCGCGCCGGCCGCCGCCACGCAGCTGGTGCCGCATGCTGCGCAGGCCCGGGCCATGTCCTACGTGCTGGCCGGCGTGTCGGCCGCCACCGTGCTCGGCGTGCCGGCGGGGTCGTTCCTCGGCACGCTGTTCGGCTGGCGCGCCTCTTTCGCGGTGACGGGCGCGCTCGCCACGGTGGTGCTGCTGGTGCAGCTGTGGCTGCTGCCCGCGATTCCGCCGGTGCGCGCCATCGGCGCACGCGACCTGCTCACGCCGCTCACGCGCCGCATGGCGCAGGTCGGGCTGCTCGCGGTGCTGTTCTTCATCGCCGGCCACTTCGCGGCCTACACCTACCTGAAGCCGCTGCTGCAGCAGGTGTTCGGCCTCGCGCCCAACTCGGTGTCGACGCTGCTGCTGGTCTACGGCGCGGTGGGCTTCATCGGCACCTTCCTGGGCGGCAGCCTGGTGGCACGCAGCGTGCGCGCCACCACCCTGCTGGCGGCGCTGATGCTCGCGACGGCGCTGCTGCTGTCGACGGTGATCGGCACCGGCTTCGTGCCGGGCGCGGTGGTGGTCGTGATCTGGGGCGTGGCCTTCGGCCTGATCCCGGTGGCGCTCACCGGCTGGATGATGGAAGCCGTGCCCGACGCGCCCGAAGCCGGCCAGGCGCTGCTGGTGAGCGGCTTCCAGGTGGCCATCGCCTCCGGCGCGCTGATCGGCGGCGTGACGGTCGACAACCACGGCATCTCCAGCGCGATGGTGCTCAGCGGCGCCTTGGTGCTGGTCGCAGCGCTGATCGTCGGCACGCTGGGCCGTGCGCGCGGCGGTGCGCCGCTGGCCGCGATTCCGGAATAATTTCTTGCGCCTAGCGGCGGCCGGGCTTGCCGCCCGCCACGATGGCATCGAGCACCACGCGCAAGGCCTTGCTCACGGGCTTGTCCCGCCGCAGCACGACGGCCAGCGTGCGGTGCATGCGGGGGTTCAGCCGGCTGGTCTTCAGCTCGGGATGGGCGCCGCGCCCCGCCATCGACATGCCCGGCACGATGGCATAGCCGAGCCCCGCCGCCACCATTTCCTTCATCGCCTCGACGCTGCCCAGTTCCATCACGGGTTGCGGCTGCAGGCCATCGGCGGCGAACCAGCGGTCGACCAGCTTGCGCGTGTTGGCCGCGGGCTCGAACAGCACGAGGGGCAACGCACCCAGGTCGGCCGGCGCCACGCGCGCCTTCAGCGGCGCGACATCCGCGCGGCCGATGGCGACGAACTCGTCCTCCAGCACCGGCATGGCGGCCAGTGCACGGCCCGCGGCGGGCAGCGTGACCAGCGCGAGGTCGAGGCTGTTCTCCTCGACCTTGCGCGCCTGGTCTTCGGTGTTGCCCGTGCTCACCACCACGCTGAGCGCCGGGAACTGCTCGCGCAGCGTGCGCAGCACCGCCGGCAGGAAATGCAGGCAGGCCGTCGCGCCCGTGCCCAGCCGCACACGGCCCGTGACGCCGCTCGCATGGTCTGCCAGTGCATCGACCGCGTTCTCCACCGCGCTCCCGATGTGCTGCGCGTGGCGCAGCAGCTCCATGCCCGCCGGCGTGGCCTTGGCGCGCTTGCCGACGCGCTCGATCAGGCGCACCGACAGCCGGCGTTCGAGCTGGCGCACCTGCAGGCTCACGGCCGGCTGCGAGATGCCGAGCCGGTCGGCGGCGGCAGAGAAGCTCCCCGTTTCGATGACCAGCACGAAGGAGCGGAGCTGGTCGAGGTTGAGCGTCTTTTCCAAAGTATTCCCTATGCCCCGTATAGCTCACCCAAGCTTCACTTATCGATGATCGGTCGTCAAGATCGAGCCCATGTCATCGCCATCCATCGCATCCACCGCCGTCGCGGTCATCGACGCCGAGCCCCATCACATGGCCGCCGTGCAGGCCATCTACAGCCACTACGTGCTGCACGACCTGTGCTCCTTCGAGGAAGAAGTGCCCACCGTCGAGCAGATGCAAGCGCGCCGCGCCGAAGTGGCCGCGCGCGGCCTGCCCTACCTCGTCGCGCTGAAAGGCGGCGAGGTCGTCGGCTACGCCTACGCCACCGCCTACCGCGCGCGCTCGGCCTACCGGCACACGGTGGAAGACTCGGTGTACGTGGCGCAGGGCATGCACGGCCACGGCATCGGCACCGCCCTGCTGCGCGCCGTGATCGAGCGCTGCACCGCCGGCGGCTTCACGCAGATGGTCGCGTGCGTGGGCAACAGCGCCAACTTGGGCTCGCAGCGGCTGCACGGCAGCCTGGGTTTCGAGCAAGTGGGTGTGCTGCGCGAGGTGGGCTTCAAGTTCGGCCAGTGGGTGGACACCGTGCTGATGCAGCGCGCGCTGAGCTGAGCCTGGCGCATGGCCAAAGAGACCGCCGCGCCCGCGCGCGGGTGATGATGGCCGCGATGCTCGCGAGCCTTTGCATGTACTCTGCGCCATCGCCGATTCGTCGGTCTACTCGACCGCGCTGGCCGACGTGGTGGCGCCGCACCGGCTGGGCGTCGCGCGCCGCCCTCGCCCACCTCGCGGGAACGGTGCGCCGGGCGCAGGGCCGCCCCGGCCTATTCCCCCAGCAGCTCCCCGATCGGCTGCAAATCTTCCACCCGGTCGCAGATCGCCTTGATCACCATGGTGATCGGTATGCCCAGCAACAGGCCCCAGATGCCCCAGAGCCAGCCCCAGAAGATGACGCCCACGAAGACCGCCACCGGGTTCATGCGGCTGGTGCGGCTGGTGAGCCAGGGCATCAGCAGGTTGCCGATGATCGTGTGGATGCCCAGCGACACGCCGGCCACCACGATGCCCATCTGCAGGCTGTTGAACTGCAGGAAGGCCACCAGCCCCGCCGCCACCAGCACGATCACCGAGCCGATGTACGGAATGAGGTTGGTCACGCCCGCGATGATTCCCCAGACGGCCGCGTTCTCCACCCCGATGACCCAGAACGCCAGGCCGGTGGCCACGCCCACCACCACGCTCACCAGGATCTGCACCAGCAGGTAGCGCTCGATGTTGCGGGTGATGTCGTCCAGCACATGGACGGTGACCTTCTTCTTCTGCAGGCTGGAACCGGTGATCTTGATGAGCTTGCGGCGGAAGGTGTCGCCTGAACACAGCGCGAAGTAGGTGAGGAAGGCCACCAGCGTGAGCTGCCCCATCGCGCTCAGCAGGCCGACGGTGCCGCTGAGCAGGTAGTCGCGCACGTTGAAGCCGGGCCGCTCGATGATGACGCGCGCCACGCCCCGGCGCGAGGCGACCTTGGCCGAGTTTTCCTCGGCGGCCTTCTCGAGCTGCGCGGCGGCGGCCTGCACGCTCTCCAGCGGCGTGGCGCTGGCGTTCTTGTCGCGGCGCATGGCCTGGCCCAGCTTCTGCGCGGCGACCGGCAGCGAATCGAGCAGCTGCGAAGCGCTGCCCGACAGCGAATAGCCGGTCCAGCCGAGCCCGCCGAACAAGCCCATGAGGATCAGCGCCGCGCCGACCCAGCGCGGCAGCTTCCAGCGATGCAGCAGGTCGACCAGCGGCGACAGCGCGTAGGTCAGCAGCAGGCTCAGCATCAGCGGAATGAACACGGCCTGCCCCCACTGCAGCGCGAACACGCTGGCCAGCACCGCGAGCACCACCAGCGAGGCGCTGCGCACGTCGACGGGCATGTGCAGCATCAGGCGCTCGCGCTCTCGCTTGCGCGCGGGCGAGGAGGCCGGCGCTTCGGGGGACGGCGCGGCTTCCGGCGCGGGCACCGCAGCCGCGGCCATCGCCGGCTCGGCGGCCGGAGGCTCCGGCGCGGGCCTCGGGGTTTCGCCCGCGGATGCGTCGCGCTCGCCGGTCATCGCGCTTCCTTGATCACTTCGCGCACGGCCGCCAGCTGGCGCCGCGACACCGCGACGGGCTCGGGAACGGCGTCGAGCCTCAGCGCCCAGCCCTCGGCGTCTTCGCCGTCGTCGTATTTCTCGAGCGCGCGAATGGCCGCGCGCGCCACCAGCGCATTGCGGTGAACGCGCAGGAAGCGGTGCGGATAGCGCTCCTCGAACTCGTTGAGCGAGCCGTCCAGGATGTGGCTGCGCGTGGCGGTGCGCACGGTGAGGTACTTGTATTCGGACTTGAGGTAGAGCACTTCGGACAGCGGCACGCGCTCGGCGCGGCCCCGGTCCTGGATCAGCACGGTTTCCGGCGCGGCTTCGGCCTGCAGCGCGCGGCGCTCCTTCAGGAAGCGCTCGGCCTTCTGCAGCGCCTGCTGCAGGCGCTCGGCGCGCACGGGCTTGGTGAGGTAGTCGACCGCGTCGAGGTCGAAGGCCGTCACCGCGTGGGCCGCATGCGCCGTCACGAAAACCACCGCCGGCGCGTCGGCCCGGCTGCGCAGCGCGCGCGCCACCTCGATGCCGTCGATGCCGGGCATGTGCACGTCGAGCAGCACCAGGTCGAGCGCCATCGTGGCCAGCTGCTGCTGCGCCTCGGCGCCCTGCGCGGCTTCGGCCACCACCTCGGCGCCGGGCGAGCTGCAGTCGCGCAGCAAGGTGCGCAGGCGCGAACGGGCCAGGGCTTCGTCGTCGACGATGAGTGTCTTCAGTGTGCTCGTGTTCATGATTCAGCAGTCTCTGCGGGAATGGCGATGCGCACCCGGTAGTTTTTCTGGTCCATGCCTGCGCTGAACTGCATCTGCATGTCGTGCAGCAGGCGCAGGCGGTCTCTCACATTGGCCAGGGCAATGCCGTGACCGCGCGGCAGCGGCTCGTCGGCCCAGCGCAGCGGCGGCAGGCTGTTGACCACCTCGATCACCACCATGGAGCCGCGCCGCTCGGTGCGGATGCGCAGCCTGGCGCCCTCGGGGCTGGGTTCCACGCCGTGCTTGATGGCGTTCTCGACCAGCGGCTGCAGCAGCAGCGGCGGCAGCCGCGCCTTGCTGGCAGCGGCGTCCAGGTCCCAGCGGATGCGCAGCCGGTCGCCGAAGCGCACCTGCTCGATGGCCAGGTAGCGCTCGGCCAGCGCGATCTCGTCGGCCAGCGTGCACGATTCGCGCGGGTCGGCCAGCGCCTGGCGGAACAGCTCGGCCAGGTCTTCCAGCATGGTCTCGGCCTTGGCAGGCTCCTCGCGCACCAGCGCGATGGCGCTGTTGAGGGTGTTGAACAGAAAGTGCGGGCGGATGCGCGACTGCAGCTCCTCGAGCCGGGCCGTGGTGGCGGCGGGCGTCTGCCCCTGCGCGCGCAGCACCATCGCGGCCATCACCAGCCCCGCGAACAGCGCGCCCGTGAGCGCGCTGGCCAGCCAGGGCGCGTTCGACAGCACCCCGGTGAGCCGCAGCAGCCCGCAGCCGTAGAGCGCCGCGACGGCACCGAGCGCCCCGCCCGCCGCGTACTGCCAGTGGCGCGGCAGCCGGCGCAGCGGCTTCTTCAGCCCGCAGGCCGCCACCAGCCACAGCAGCGTCGCAGGCAAGGCGCCCCCGGTAACGGTGGCCGCCTGCACCAGCCACTCGGCCGGCGAGGAAACCACGAACAGCGTGGCGATGGCCACCACCGCCTCCACGAACACCACCGTGCGCAGCACCACTCCGATGCGGCAGGCGTCGAACAGCGAAGGCACCCCGCGCAAGGCATTGCGCGCCCTCTCCGGCGATGGCGGGGACGTGGTGGAAGAGCTGGCCGATAAAATCGCCGGGTTGCGCATCGCGGACATCAGTTACATCGGGTGACCAACCCATTATTGCCTCCTGGACGGCTCCCATGACCCAAAACCAACTCGACAAGAAATCCGAAGCCTGGTCGGCACTGTTCTCAGAACCGATGAGCGACCTCGTCAAGCGCTACACCTCCAGCGTCTTCTTCGACAAGCGCCTGTGGCAGGCCGATATCCAGGGCTCCCTGGCCCATGCCGGCATGCTGGCCGCGCAGGGGATCATCGGCGTGCAGGACCACGCCGCGATCGAACGCGGGATGGCGCAGATTCGCGCCGAAATCGAATCCGGCGCCTTCGAATGGAAGCTCGACCTCGAAGACGTGCACCTGAACATCGAGGCCCGCCTGACCCAGCTGGTGGGCGACGCCGGCAAGCGCCTGCACACCGGCCGCAGCCGCAACGACCAGGTCGCCACCGACGTGCGCCTGTGGCTGCGCGGCGAGATCGACCTCATCGGCGACCTGCTGGTCGACCTGCAGAAGGCGCTGGTGGACATCGCCGAGAAGAACGTCGACGTGATCCTGCCGGGCTTCACCCACCTTCAGGTGGCGCAGCCGGTGAGCTTCGGCCACCACATGCTGGCCTACGTGGAAATGTTCAGCCGCGACGCCGAGCGCATGGGCGAAGTGCGCAGGCGCGTGAACCGCCTGCCGCTGGGCGCCGCCGCGCTCGCCGGCACCAGCTACCCGCTCGACCGCGAACTGGTCGCCAGGACGCTGGGCATGGACGGCGTGTGCCAGAACAGCCTGGACGCCGTGAGCGACCGCGACTTCGCCATCGAATTCACCGCCGCGGCCAGCCTGTGCATGGTGCACGTGAGCCGCATGAGCGAGGAACTCATCCTGTGGATGAGCCAGAACTTCGGCTTCATCCAGATCGCCGACCGCTTCACCACGGGCTCGTCGATCATGCCGCAGAAGAAGAACCCCGACGTGCCCGAGCTGGCGCGCGGCAAGACCGGCCGCGTGGTCGGCCACCTGATGGCGCTCATCACGCTCATGAAGGGCCAGCCGCTGGCCTACAACAAGGACAACCAGGAAGACAAGGAGCCGCTGTTCGACACCGTCGACACGCTCAAGGACACCCTGCGCATCTTTGCCGAGATGATCGGCGGCATCACCGTGAAGCCCGAGGCCATGGAAGCCGCCACGCTGCGCGGCTACGCCACCGCCACCGACCTGGCCGACTACCTGGTGAAGAAGGGCCTGCCCTTCCGCGACGCGCACGAGACCGTGGCCCACGCCGTGAAGGCCGCCACCTCGCACAAGGTCGACCTGGCCGAACTGCCGCTGGCCGTGCTGCAGCAGTTCAACCCGAGCATCGAGAAGGACGTGTACGACGTGCTGAGCCTGCGCGGCTCGCTGAACGCGCGCAACATCCTGGGCGGCACCGCCCCGGCTCAGGTGAAGGCGCAGGTCGCCCGCCATCGCGCCCGTCTCGGTTGACCTGCTGATCGCGACCGAAGCGGCGCCGTGTTCTACGCCATCCCGCTCGAGAACAGACCGAGCTGGCGCAACCCACCGTGGATGACGGTGCTGCTGATCCTCCTGAACATGATCGTGTTCTGGGGGCCGCAGCGCAGCGAGGAGAACGCGCGGGAGCGCGCCGCCGACTACTACGTCAAGAGCGTGCTGCCCGCGCTGGAGCTGCCGCCCTTCGTCGAATGGCTGGAAAAGACGGACCCGAAGCGCGGCAAGCTGGCCCGGCGCATGCTGCCGCATGAAGAGGCCTATGCGCAGCTGCTGGAAGGCCTGCAGAACGACAGGAAGTTCCTGGCGAAACTGCGAGCCGACGAGGTCGTCAAGCCCGCGAACCCGCGGTACGACGAATGGAAGCGCGACCGCCAGCAGTACGAGGCGATGCTGCCCGCGCCCTTCACCGCGCGCTGGTCGCAGGACTACAGCAAGGATGCCGAGTTCAAGCCCTGGACCTGGATCACCGCCGCCTTCCTCCACGGCAGCACCGGCCACCTGCTGGGCAACATGCTGTTCCTCTTCCTGTTCGGCTTCTCGGTCGAACTGGCACTGGGCCGCGGTACCTACCTGACGTTCTATCTGCTGGGCGCCGTCGGCGCATCGCTGCTGGCCGGCTGGGCCTATGCCGGCAAGGAGGGCTACGGGCTCGGCGCCTCGGGCGCCATCTCCGCGCTGATGGGCATGTACGCGGTGATGTACCGCCTGAGGCGCATCCGCTTCTTCTACCAGCTGTTCTTCTATTTCAACTACGTCACCGCACCGGCCCTGCTGCTGCTGCCGGCATGGATCGCCAACGAGCTGATGCAGCACTGGCTGGGCGGCCAGGGCATCGCGTACATGGCCCACCTGGGCGGCCTGCTGACAGGCGCCGCGCTGATGGCCGGCGCGCTGCTGATGCGCCGCGTGCAGGCCCCCGAAGCGGCCTCCGCCCCCCAGCCCGACCGCTTCGACGAACACGTGGCCGCCGCGCAGAAATACGGCGCCGCGATGAAGTTCGACCGCGCCTGCGCCGAGTGGCGCGCCGCCGCCGCCCTGCGCCCCGGCGACGCCGGCACGCTGCGCGCCTGGTTCAACACGGCGCGGCTGCAGCCCGCGAGCGACGACTTCCACCATGCCGCGCGCCGCATCTTCCGCCTGCCCGCCACCGACCCGGCCACGCTCGCGCTGCAGCACGCCAGCTACAAGACCTACCTCGACCAGGCCAGGCCCGGCGCGCGCCTCAAGCCCGACGACATGGCGCGGCTCGCGCGCCGCTTCGCGCGCATTCGCGAGTTCGGAGACGCCGACAAGCTCTGCCGCATCCTGCTGAAGACGGCGCCCGACCACGCCGAGCTGCCCGACACGCTCTCGGCCTGCGCCAACGGCCTGCTGCACGCGGGCGAACGCGACCGTGCCGTGAGCCTGCTGCCCGACCTGCTGCGCCTGGCGCCCAACGACATGGTGACGCGCGCCCTGCAGCGCGCCTGAACACGACAGACGAAAACGGAAAACCGACGATGCCCCAACCGACCCATCACAAGGCCTGGCAGCGCCACTGGCACGACGTATTCGACGCCGCACTGGGCCCCGATGACAAAGAACCGCCCGAGAACGTCGACGAAGATCTCCGGCTGCAATTCGAGTTCGCCAGCCTCGACGCCGAGGCGCGCCGCCGGGCCTTCTCGGTCTTTCCGCGCCATGAGGAAATGCTCGCGCGGCTGCAGCAATACCAGTCGACGCCGGCGCGCGCCATCGGCCCCGACGAGGCCGTGCAACTGCTGCGCGACGGCCTGGCGCTGGTCGAGCCGATGGGCCTCGATGTGCCCGACGCGGACGGCCCAATCGAAGTGCTCGACACCAGCGCGACGACGCTGCTCAAGGCCTTCTCGGAGGCCGACAGCCCCTTCATCGAACTGCACGACGCGCTCGGCGAGATGGCCCTTCGCGAGACGGGCGAAGCCGGGCAGGACGCCTACCACTTCCTGGTCGAGCCGCTCTATCGGCTGGAGACTTCGTACCCGATCCTGCACTGGGTGCTCTGGCCGCTGTGCGCGCCACCCGGCGCGCCGGACGCCACCGAGGCCGACTACCGGCTGTGGCGCGGCGGCTGGTCGGCGGGCTGGGGCCGGGACCGGGTCTTCGTGTTCGACCGCCGCAAGGAATTCGGCCTCGCCTGACAGCGGCGGCGCGCGCCGCATCGGCAACAGCCGCGACAAGCCCCTCGGCACCGAAAGGCCTTGTGTGTCCTCGCCTGCCCGCCGGTGGCACCGCACTTGCATCGCCGCTCTGTAAAGCTCGCTCGCGGCCGCGCGTTGCATTGAACTCGCAAGCGCGTGCCCGCTCCATTTGGGACCTCCGTCACTTCCCCTGCGCCATGCACGCCTGCAAAAACTCCCGTTTCCCGTTGCTCATGACCATCGCCGCGGTCTGCGCGCTCGCAACGATCGCCGGCTGCTCACGCACCGACAAGGGCGCGAGCGCCACCGCGAAGGCCGCCGCCGCACCGGAAAAGGAAGTCGGCACCGTCACCCTGAAGCACGAGACGCTGGCGCAGAGCACCGAGCTGCCCGGCCGCACCGCCGCGCCGGTCATCGCCGAGATCCGGCCGCAGGTCGGCGGCATCCTCAAGGAGCGGCTCTTCACCGAAGGCTCGCAGGTCAAGGCCGGCCAGGTGCTCTACCAGCTCGACCCGGCACCGCTGCAGGCGGCATACGCCAGCGCGCAGGCCAGCGTGCGCAAGGCCGAGTCGGCACTGGCCACCGCGCGCACCGTGGCGCGCCGCAATGCCGAGCTGGTGAAGATCGACGCCATCAGCCGCCAGGTGTTCGACGAATCCCAGGCCACCGAGCAGCAGGCCGAGGCCGACCTCGGCGTGGCCCGCGCCGCCGAGCAGACCGCGCGCATCCAGCTCGGCTACACGCGCATCACCTCGCCGATCACCGGCTGGGCCGAGCTGTCGACGGTCACGCCCGGCGCGCTGGTCACGGCCAACCAGACGGCGGTGCTGACCACGGTGCAGCAGCTCGACCCGATGCATGTGCACGTCACGCAATCGAGCAGCGAGCTGCTGCGGCTGAAGCGCGAACTTGCCAGCGGCCGCCTGCAGCGCGCGAGCGACGCCGAGGCCCGCATCCAGCTGGTGCTGGAAGACGGCAGCAAGTACCCGCATGCCGGCCGCCTCACCTTCAGCGGCGTCACGGTCGATGCCGGCACCGGCAGCGTCACCCTGCGCGCGGTGGTGCCCAACCCCGACAAGCTGCTGATGCCCGGCATGTACGTGCGCGCCGTGCTGCAGGAGGGCACCGACGCCACCGCGCTGCTGGTGCCCCAGCAGGCGGTGACGCGCGCGCCCGACGGCAGCGCGTCGGCGCTGGTGGTCGATGCGGAGAACAAGGTCGCCAAACGCTCCATCCAGGTCGGCCGCGCGGTCGGCACGCGCTGGCAGGTGCTCGAAGGCCTGGCCGCGGGCGACCGCGTGATGACCGAGGGCTCGCAGCGGGTGAAGGTGGGCGACAAGGTGAAGGTGGTCGAGCTCGGCGCCAAGGCCGCCAGCCCGGCATCCGGCCCCGTGGCCAGCGCGCAGGCCGACGCCGCCGACGCGGCATCCGACCCCGTGGCGCGCTGAGGTCCGGCCATGGCTCAGTTTTTCATCGACCGGCCCATCTTCGCGTGGGTGCTTTCCATCGTCGTCATGCTCGCGGGCCTGATGGCCATCCGCACGCTGCCGCTGGAGCAGTACCCCGACATCGCGCCGCCGCGCGTGTCCATCAACGCCACCTACACCGGCGCCTCGGCCAAGACGGTCGAGGACTCGGTCACGCAGGTCATCGAGCAGCAGATGAAGGGCCTGGACAACCTGCTCTACATGCAGGCGACCAGCAACTCGTCGGGCGTGGCGCGGCTGTCGCTCACCTTCGACGCCGGCACCAACATCGACGTAGCCCAGATGCAGGTGCAGAACAAGCTGCAGCAGGCCATGTCGCGCCTGCCGCAGCAGGTGCAGAGCCGCGGCGTCACCGTCACCAAGGGCGGCAACGACTTCCTGATGATCGTGTCGATGTACTCCGGCGACGGCAGCGCCTCGGCGGTGGACGTGGGCGACTACATCTCCAGCAACCTGGTGGACGTGATCAGCCGCATCGACGGCGTGGGCGAGGTGCAGACGCTGGGCACCGGCTACGCCATGCGCCTGTGGCTCGACCCCGACAAGCTGCGCAAATATGCGCTCATTCCCTCCGACGTGAGCGCGGCCATCACCGCGCAGAACGCACAGGTCTCGGCCGGCCAGCTGGGCGCGCTGCCCGCGGCCGCCGGGCAGCAGCTCAACGCCACCATCACCGCGCGCAGCAAGCTGCAGACCGCCGAGCAGTTCGAGAACGTGGTGCTGCGCTCCACGCCCGACGGCGCCGTGGTGCGCCTGAAAGACGTGGCGCGCGTGGAACTGGGCGCCGAGAACCTCACCGTGCGCTCGCAGCTCGGCGGGCGGCCCGGCGCGGGCCTGGGCGTGGTGCTGGCCGACGGCGCCAACGCGGTGCAGGTGGCCGAGGCGGTGAAGGCCAGGATCGAGGAGCTCAAGCCGCTGTTCCCCAACCAGCTGCAGACCTTCGTGAGCTACGACACCACGCCCTTCGTGAGCGCCTCCATCGACGAGGTGGTCAAGGCGCTGCTGGAGGCCATGCTGCTGGTGGTGCTGGTGATGTACGTGTTCCTGCAGAACCTGCGCGCCACGCTCATTCCGGCCATCGCGGTGCCGGTGGTGCTGCTGGGCACCTTCGGCGTGCTGTCGCTGGCGGGCTATTCGATCAACACGCTCACCATGTTCGGCATGGTGCTGGCCATCGGCCTGCTGGTGGACGACGCCATCGTGGTGGTGGAGAACGTCGAGCGCGTGATGCACGAGGAAGGCCTCTCGCCCAAAGAGGCCACGCGCAAGTCGATGGCCGAGATCACGCCCGCGCTGGTGGGCATTGCGCTGGTGCTGTCGGCGGTGTTCATTCCGATGGCCTTCTTCGGCGGCTCGACCGGGGTCATCTACCGGCAGTTCTCGATCACCATCGTCTCGGCGATGGCGCTGTCGGTGTTCGTGGCGCTCACGCTCACGCCGGCGCTGTGCGCCACCCTGCTCAAGCCAGTGCACAAGGGCGAACATGCGGTGCCGCGCCGGGGGCTGCTGGGGCGGCTCGACCGCTTCTTCGCGGCCTTCAACCGCGGCTTCGACAGGAGCGCGGACCGCTACGAAGGCATCGTCGGCGGCATCGTGCGGCGCGGCAAGCGCAGCCTGGTGGTGTACCTGCTGATCGCGGGCGTGATGGCGCTGCTGTTCATGCGCCTGCCCACGTCGTTCCTGCCCGACGAAGACCAGGCCTTCCTGCAGGTGCAGGTGACCCTGCCGCCGGGCGCCTCGAATGCGCGGCTGCAGCCGGTGGTCGAGCAGGTGCAGCAGTACTTCGGCAAGCAGGCCGAGGTGCTGAGCGTGAACGTCATCACCGGGCAGAACGGCGACCAGAGCTCGGCGCGCGCCTTCGTCAAGCTCAAGGACTGGTCCGAGCGCACCGGCGCGGGCCAGTCGGCGGCCGAGCTGGCGCGGCGCGCCAACAAGGACCTGTCGACGGTGCGCGATGCGCGCATCTTCGTGCTGCTGCCGCCGGCGGTGCGCGGGCTGGGCGCCAACGCGGGCTTCAACTTCCACCTGAAGGACATCAACGGCCTGGGCCACGAGGCGCTGGTGAAGGCGCGCGACCAGGCCATCGAGCTGCTGGGCCAGCGGCCCGAAGTCGCCAACGTGCGCAGCAACAACCTGGACGACACGCCCGAGTTCGCGGTGGACATCGACGACGCGCGCGCCGGCGCGCTGAGCCTGGCCACGTCGGACATCGACAGCACGCTGTCGAGCGCCATGGGCGGCACCTACATCAACGACTTCCTCGACAAGGGCCGCGTCAAGCGCGTGTACATGCAGGGCGACACCGACTTCCGCATGCTGCCGGCCGACATCGACCGCTGGAGCGTGCGCAACAGCCTGGGCCAGATGGTGCCGTTCCCGTCGTTCTCCAGCTCGCGCTGGAGCTACGGCTCGCCGCAGCTGCAGCGCTACAACGGCAGCCCGAGCTACGAGTTCGTGGGCGACGCGGCGCCGGGCGTGAGCTCGGGCGACGCCATGGCCGCGGTGGACGCGGTGATGAAGCAGATGCCGCCCGGCATCGGCTACGAGTGGACCGGCGCGTCGCTGCAGGAGCGGCTTTCGGGCGCGCAGGCGCCGCTGCTCTACGCCATCTCGATCCTGTTCGTGTTCCTGTGCCTGGCCGCGCTGTACGAAAGCTGGTCGGTGCCGTTCTCGGTGATCCTGGTGGTGCCGCTGGGCATCGTGGGGGCGCTGCTGTTCACCAGCCTGCGCGGGCTGAGCAACGACGTGTACTTCCAGGTCGGCCTGCTGACCACGGTGGGGCTGTCGTCGAAGAACGCGATCCTGATCGTGGAATTCGCCAAGCAGCTGCAGGAGCAGGGCAAGGGCGTGGTCGAGGCCACCCTGCAGGCGGTGCGCCTGCGGCTGCGGCCCATCCTCATGACCTCGCTGGCCTTCGGCTTCGGCGTGCTGCCGCTGGCCATCGGCACCGGCGCGGGCGCGGGTGGCCGCCAGTCGATCGGCACCGCGGTGCTGGGCGGCATGGTGGTGGGCACCGCGCTGGGCATCTTCTTCGTGCCGCTGTTCTTCGCGCTGATCCGCGGCTGGCTGGAGGGCCGGCGCAAGGCCAGGCCCGCGCAGGAAACCGTTGCCGGCACCACGGCTGAACAGGGAGGCCACTGATGACGAAGCGCGCATTCCCCCTGCGCTCGCTGGCCCTGTCGGCCATGGCCTCGGCCGTGCTCGCGGGCTGCGTCAACCTGGCGCCCGAATACACGGCGCCCGCATCGCCGGTGCCGCAGGCACTGCCCTCTTCCGGTGTCGAGGCGCCGACGCCGATCGACGTGGGCTGGCGCAGCTTCTTCGTCGAGCCCCGGCTGCGCGGCACCATCGAGCTCGCGCTCGCCAACAACCGAGACCTGCGCGTGGCGGCGCTCAACATCGAGCGCGCGCGGGCGCAGTACGGCATTGCGCGCGCCGGCCTGTTCCCCACCGTGGAAGCCGGCGCCAGCGGCAGCCGCTCGCGCACGCCGGGCAGCCTGTCGACCAGCGGCGAGGCGCGCATCGGCTCGCAGTACAGCGCCGACCTCGGCCTCACCAGCTACGAGATCGATTTGTTCGGCCGCGTGCGCAACCTCGGCGAATCGGCGCTGCAGAGCTATTTCCAGACCGAGGAGACACGGCGCAGCACGCAGATCAGCCTGATCGCGTCGGTCGCGACCGCATGGCTGCAACTGGCGGCCGACGAGCAGCGCCTGCTGCTCGCGCGCAACACGCTGGAGAGCCAGCGCAAGTCTTTCGACCTGGTGGAGCGCAGCCACCGGCTGGGCGCGCAATCGGGCCTGGCGCTGGCGCAGGCGCGCAGCACGGTGGATGCCGCGCGCGCCGACGCGGCGGCGTTCGACAGCCAGGTCGAGCAGGACCGCAACGCGCTCGCGCTGCTGGTCGGCGCGATGCCGCCGGCCGACCTGCTGCCCGCGGCGCCCGCTTCGGACACCGCGGCACCGGCCACCGCCGCGCAGCTGCTGGTGCCGCCGCCGGGTCTGCCTTCGAGCGTGCTGCAACGGCGCCCGGATGTACGCGCCGCCGAGCACGCACTGCGCGCGAGCAATGCCGACATCGGCGCCGCGCGCGCGGCGTTCTTCCCGCGCATCGCGCTCACCGCGTCGGCGGGCACGGCGAGCAGCACGCTGTCGGGCCTGTTCGCGGGCGGCAGCAAGGCCTGGAGCTTCGCGCCCTCGATCAGCGTGCCGATCTTCGATGGCGGCGCCAACCGCGCCAACCTTCGGGTGGCCGAGGCGCAGCAGAAGATCCAGATCGCCACCTACGAGAAGACGGTGCAGACCGCCTTCCGCGAAGTGGCCGACGCATTGGCCGAACGCCGCACTCTGGCCGAGCGGCTCGACGCGCAGCGCTCGCTGCTGGACGCCACCTCGCGCAGCTTCGAGCTGTCGCAGTCGCTGTTCAGGAGCGGCGCCAGCAGCTACCTCGACGTGCTCGACGCGCAGCGTGCCTTCTACGCCGCGCAGCAGACGCTGATCGGCCTGCAGCTCACGGAGCAGACCAACCGGCTGACGATCTACAAGACGCTGGGCGGCGGCTGGGAAGAGAGTTGACGGGAGGCCTGGGCGGCCGCCTTCACCACAGGTCGGCGCGGGTCTGCGCGAGCGTGCTGACGCACTGGTCGACGGCCTTGGCGCGCTCTTCGCGAAGGCGCTGCCAGTTGTCGGCCTTCCATGCGGTCCAGGCCACCGGTTCGGACTGATAGAAGCAGTTGGCCGGCATGGGCGGAAGTCCGAAGCGCGGGCTCGCCAGGGCCAGCCCCGCGCGGAATTGCAGGCGGTACAGCTCGTCGGTACCCGACAGGTTCTCGTAGATCAGGCGCCATGGGCCGGGGTTGACCGGCGCGTCGGCCACGGCCGGCAGCCTGGCCGCGGACTCCATGTCCTCGCGCGTCCATCCGGTTTCACTGCGGCCGCGCTGCAGCTCTTTCCACGCCCGGGCGGCATAGACACGGGTGGCGATATCGCCGAGCGCTTCCGGCAACTCCTTCATGCCAGGATTGCCGGCCCATGCCTGCCCCGCCAGTTCCGTGACCGGGTCGCCCGACAGGTCGTCCTTGGAGAAGCCCTGCGCTCCGACGACGGTGCCTCCTGCCACGGCCGATGCAAGCACGCTGATTGCAACCTGCGCCGCCACCGCGCCGCCCGTGTGGTCGCGGCGCACCACCCGAAGCTGGTCGAAGCCCTCGGGGTACGACTTGCCGCGCAGGCGCACTTCGGTCTTGCCCACGGGCACGAAGCCGTCGGCTGCCGCATAGCTGCCGAGCGCTGGCGCCGCAACGGCCGCTTCCTGCGGCAGCTTCGCGGCCAGCGGCGGCTGGGTGGTCACGCAGGCGCTGAGCAATAACGCGGCGCCCAGTGCCACGGGGCGCATCGCCGCGGCGTGCGCGGACGTCTTTTCTTCTTTCCTTCTCATTGGTCCTCTCTGGTTTTCTCTCTTATTGCGCAGCCGGCGTGGGCCGCAGCAGCCAGCGCACTTCCTGCGTCTGCTCGCTGTTCGGGTAGCGCGCCTCCATCGTCGTGAGGATGGGCTGCGCCATGTCGGCGCGGCCCAGCCCCTGCACCAGCGCGCGGACCGCCAGTTCATACGCCTGCGGAATCGCCTCGTGGCCGCGGAAGCGCTTGTCGAAGCCCGACAGCAGCGCCAGCGTGGCGTGCGCGTCGCCATTGCGCCATTCGGCGCGCGCCATCGCGATCACCATGGCCGGGTCGTCGAGCGAAAAGGTCTTCTCGCGCTCGCGGCAAACCTTTAAGACCTTGAGCGCCTCGGAAGCCATGTCGCGACGCATCAGCAGCGGAATGAAGCGCCGCGCCTGGTCGAGCATGGTGTCCTTCTTCTCCGGCATCATGGCCAGCACGCGGTGGTAGCGGCGCTGCGCGGCAAGGTCGTCCGACGCCGCCGTGCGCTGCGCTTCGTAGGCGGTGCCCAGCGCGGTGGCCAGGTCGCCCTCGGTGATCAGCTGCGCCACCTCGGCGTCGGTGCGCTGCGCGGCGACCTGCTCCGGCGTGCGGCGGTCGGCCGGGGCGCCGCCGTCCAGCTCGCTGCCCGGCGCGGCATCGAAGCCGAAGGCGTCGTGGTGCTGGAACATCACGTAGCCCAGCAGGCTCGCCATGACCCAGCCGAAATAGATGAATGCGAAGTTGGCGATCGGCAGCACGATGCGCCCGTCGAACATCGGCAGCACCAGCGCCAGCGCCACCTGCGCACCCGAACTCAGCAGGAACAGGAAGAAGCACAGCAGCGCATACGGCCAGCCGATGATGCGCATCGTGTCCATCACGTGGCCGGGGTTCATGGCCTGGAAGAAGCTGCCCGACTGCACCAGCACGATCACCGCCGCCGGAAAGGTGAAGGACATGACGAACAGCCCCACCGTGCCGAGGATGGGCGAGTACCAGCCGAGCCAGCCGATCAGGAAGGCCTGCACCATCGTGATGGCGAACAGCTTCCACGGCAGGTAGGTCCACTCGTCGCTCGACTCGCGCCCGAAGTCGGCCGAATCGCGGATGCCGCGCGCACCCAGCGCGATGATCTTGAAGCTGTAGCGGCTGGCCGCCAGCATGATGCCGATCTCGATGATGACCAGCGCCAGCGCGTCGGGCAGGAAGAACACGCCCTCGAACAGCAGGCTGCAGAAAGACAGCAGCAGGCCGTAGGCCAGCGGCCGCAGCTGGAACGGAAAGGCGAAGAAGCTGTTGAGCCGGTGCCAGAACGGCGGCGGCGGCGGCAACACGTCTCGGATGATCATGGCTGTGCCTATTTGAAGAAGTCGCTCTGCGTCATGGTGCCGGCGCCGCCCATCCGCATCACGGTGGCCTCTTCGGCATGCACGAGGCGCATCTGGCCCATCTCGCGCTCCAGTCGCTGGGTGAAGCTGCTCCTGTACTGCAGCACCGTTTCCCCCATCTTCAGCACGCTGGTGCCCTTGACGACGGCGCTCCTGCGGTCGGAGGCCACCTGGATGTCGCCGAGGTCGTAGTCGTACTCGATGGTGAGGATGCCGCCCATCTTTTCGCCGACCAGCCTGAAGGTCTCGAAAGCCTCGCGGGTCGCCTTGCAGGCCTCGTCGCGGTCATGGGAGCGCTCGACCGTGTGGCCCATCACCGTCGTCCTGCTTTCGATCCGCGCCTTGCGGCTGAGCTGCTTGCACAGCAGGTCTGCGTCGCGCGAGTAGATGGCATGGGCTTCCTTGCGGTAGTAGTCGTGCACCATCGACTCGTCGAGCTTGCGGCCGCCGACGAAGAAGTACCACGCGCCCACGCAGAGCGCCGCGACGATCGCGATTTGCTTCATTTCTCTTCCCCGACCGCATGCGGTCCCTCGATTTTTCGGGGCAGTATACGGTCACACAAGCACACAAAAGTTTCGAACGCTTGCGTTCAGACGGCCGACAGGCCAGCGGCCTTCCGTCTGAATCCGACCCGGGGAACCGCCCGTATATCAGGCATGCGCCCCCATGCCCGACAATCGTTGGATGACAGTACCCAGCCCCGACGCCGAACTGATGGCGCTGATCGACCGGATCGGCCATCGCGACGAAGCCGCCCTGCGCCTGCTCTACGACCGCACCTCGCCCAAGCTCATGGGCCTGGCGATGCGCGTCGTGCGGCAACGCGAGTGGGCCGAGGACGTCCTCCAGGAAGCCTTTCTGACTGTCTGGCGAGTCGCGGGCGACTATCGCTCCTCGCTCAGCCCGCCGCTGGCATGGCTGGGCCTGATCGTTCGCAGCCGGGCGCTGGACCTGTTGCGCCGGCGCACCGCCGACCGCGCCCAGCTCACCCAGGAATTCGACGAGCTGATGGCCGACACACTCGAATCGGACGCGCCCAACCCGGCGGATACCGCCGATGCCAGCGAGCAGGCCTGGGCGCTGCACCAGTGCCTCAGCCAGCTCGAGGGCCGGCAGCGCGAGGTGGTCAGCCTGGCCTACCTGCGCGAAATGAGCCACGGCGAACTGGCCGAGCAGCTCAAGCTGCCGCTGGGCACGGTCAAGACATGGATCCGG
The DNA here is from genome assembly GCF_058809745.1 of Variovorax sp. MPBD4-3. Lineage (NCBI taxonomy): Bacteria > Pseudomonadati > Pseudomonadota > Betaproteobacteria > Burkholderiales > Comamonadaceae > Variovorax > Variovorax sp. MPBD4-3. The sequence goes on along the minus strand of NZ_JBXASW010000003.1, from coordinate 22,017 downwards.
CGCGGGCTGGAGAAACTGCGCGTCTGCATGGGACGCTTTGCATGAACGCGATGACGACGACGAAGGCGGTCCTCCCATGAATCTCATCGCACATCCCGAATTGCTCGAGCTGCTGGCCGCGAGCCATGCCCTCGGCACCCTGCGCGGAGGCGCCCGCCGCCGCTTCGAGGCCCTGGCCCGCGAGCAGGCGCCGGTGCGCGCCGCGGCGCTGGTCTGGCAAGGCCGGCTCGCCAGCATGACCGAGCTGCAGCCCTCCGTCGTGCCCGACCCCGCGGTGTGGACCCGCATCCGCAACATGATCGACGCCGAGCAGGCCAAGATCGCCATCGAACGCCAGCGCGACGCCGCCAATGCGCGCGACGCCGACAGGTCCCGGCAGCCGCGACAGGGCGGCTGGCTGCGCAGCCTCGCGCTCTGGCGCGGCGCCACGGCGGCTGGCGCGCTGGCCACGGTGCTGGCCGTGACCGTCGGCCTCAACCTGCGCGACCAGCTGCACAACGCCCCAGCCGTGCAGTACGTGGCCGTGCTGAACGACGACAAGGACGCGGCCTCGATGCTCGTGACCTTCGACCCCAAGAAGAAGCAGCTGGTACTGCAGCGCGTGGGCGGTTTCAAGGAGAGCGACGACAAGTCGCTGCAGCTCTGGGCCCTGCCGCCTGGCGGCGCGCCGCGCTCGCTGGGCGTGCTCGACAACGCGCCGGGCCTGCGCCTTGCCGCGTCGGAGTCCGACGTGCATGCCGTGCCCACGCTGGCCGTCACGCTCGAAGCCAAGGGCGGCGTGCCGCCGGGCAGCGGGCCGAAGGGACCGGTCGTGTTCAAGGGCGCGCTGATCGAGAAAACCATCTAGGCCGGGCGGCTTGCCTGTCAACGGCCGCGGGCCCTGGGGCGTCGTGGTAGAAAACCCCGCCCGCCCTTCGTACTTCTTCCCGTCCTTCCGATGCCTTCGATGAAAACCGCGCTCGCCGCGGTCGCCCTGCTGACGGCGGCACTCGCCGCCCAAGCCCAGCCCGCATTCTTTCCCCAGGAATCCGAGACGGCCGCGGCCGAGGCCGCCTCCGCGCGCGACTACCTTGCCGCCAAGGAGCGCTGGCACAACGAGCTCGCGGCATTCGCACGGGCCGACCAGGAGCGCTTTCCCGCCCCCGGCGGCGTGGTGTTCGTCGGCAGCTCCACGGTGCGCATGTGGACCCGCCTCTCGCAAGATTTCGCCCGCGTGCCCGGCGGTGTCGTGAACCGCGGCTTCGGCGGCTCCACGCTGAACGACTGCAGCCTGTTCGCGCGCGACCTCGTGGTGCGCTACAAGCCGCGCCAGGTGGTGGTCTACGCCGGCGACAACGACCTGGCCGAGGGCCGCACGCCGCTGCAGGTGCTCGACAGCTTCGCGCGCTTTGCCAACGCGGTGCGCGCCGAACTGCCCGACACGCGCATCAGCTTCGTCTCGGTCAAGCCCAGCCCCTCGCGCGAACATCTGCTGCCGCAGATCCGCGAGACCAATCACGTGATCTCGGCCTACCTCAACCTGCTGCCCAACAGCGAATACATCGACATCTACACGCCCATGCTCGGCGCCGACGGCCGCCCGCGCATGGAGCTGTTCCGCAGCGACAAGCTGCACATGACGGACGAGGGCTACCGGCTATGGCATTCGGTGATCGCGCCGCATTTGCCGAATCCTTGACTCGCCCCCAGGTCAGAGGCCTCAGGCCCGTGCCGGCTCCGTCGGCACGTCGTCCGCCGGCGGCGGCACGTCGGCCCCGCGCGTGAAGCGCGCCACGAAGTACATCCCCGAGAACACCGCCAGCAGCAGCAGGCCGTCGCCCCACCAGGGCCGCGCGGTCTGGCTGTCGCCGTAGAAGGCCAGCACCAGCAGCACCGCCACGAGGTGCGCGCAGAACACCGGCAGCGACGCTGAGCCCATCGCTTCCAGCCAGTGCAGCCGCGGGATGCGGCGCATGAGCCACGGCCCGAAGCGCACCGCCAGGATGCCCAGCGCCACCAGGTTCACCAGCCGCAGCGGGCCGAGCTGCCACTTGTCGAACAGAAGGTTCAGTTCCACGTCGCCGCCGAACGGCGCCTGCCCGTTGATGCCGTGGTGGCGCCAGTACAGGCCGTAGAGCGCAATGCCGGCCGCCAGCAGCAGCACCCACACCGGAAAGTTCAAAGGCTTCGCGCCCGGCCCGTTGCGGGTGGCGCCGATGCACAGCCCGGCGAACCACAGGAACTGCCACGCGTAGGTGTTGAACGCGCCCATCTCGTGGAACGGCACCGGCACGCCGAGGTAGTGCACGGCCAGCCCGTACACCCATTCGCTCAGGCCGAACTGCGCCGCGGCCCACACGGTCGCGCTCACCGCCATCACCCACGACCAGCCGTGGCGCATGGCAAAGGCCAGCACCCACGGGCTCATGAGCATGAAAAAGATGTACATCGGCAGGATGTCGAGCAGCGCCGGCTCGTAGATCAGCAGCAGGCCGTAGATGAAGCCCTCGCGCGGCTCCGCGAGGTAGTAGGACACCAGGTTCTTCACCGCCGGCTGGTCGATGTGCAGCCCGAGCGCCGCGATCACGGTGAACAGGAACAGCAGGATCGCCGCCTGGCACAGGTAGACCTTGAGCACGCGGCGCCAGAAGGCCTGGCGCATCGAGTCCACGCCGCGCGCATAGCCGATGCGGCTGTACACCAGCCCGGCCACGAAAGCCGACAGCAGCACGAAGCCCTCGGCGGCTGAAACGAAGCCGAAAGGCTGACCCAGCGGATCGGTCAGTCGCGTGGGCAGGTGGGTGACGGTCATCAGCACGAGCATCAGCCCGCGCAAGGCGTCTATTTCCCAGTAGCGTTTCATCGGTCGGCGGCGAGGTCTTGGTGGCGGTCCGCGCGGCACACGCACGAGGGCCTCGATTGTAAGAAGACTGGCGTACCCGCGCCGTGGACACGAAGGACATATGACCCATGGCACTGTCGAATCGTCGTGCAAATCGGCTACGCTGCGCGCTGCCTCTAGGTGGAGATACTAAAAAGTGACCCGTTTCCTTCCAACATTGCTCCTGGCCGGCGGCGCGCTCCTGTCCGGCCCGGGCCATGCCCTGCAGATCACCAGCCTCACGCCCCAGGGCGAAGTGGCGCGCGTGCGCCAGATCGTCGCCAAGTTCGACCAGCCCGCCGTCAACTTCGGCGACCCCAAGGCCCCCGCGCCGTTGTCGGTGAGCTGCACCGATGCGCAGGCCGGCAAGGGCACCGGTCGCTGGACCGACGCCAAGGCCTGGGTCTACGACTTCGAGAACGACCTGCCCCCAGGCGTGCGCTGCACCGTCACGCGCATTCCCACTTTCAAGCCCGCCAGCGGCGAGCTGACCGGCCCGGAGCGCTACCAGTTCAACAGCGGCGGCCCGTTCGTGCGCAGCTACATGCCGGGCAGCTACAGCCGCATCGACGAGCAGCAGATGTTCGTGCTCGAACTCAACGGCGCGGCCACGCTCGACAGCGTGCGCCAGAACGTCTGGTGCTCGGCCGACGGCGTGGGCGAGCGCATTCCGGTCAAGCTGCTCGACGGCGACCAGCGCGCCGGCCTGCTCAAGGCCTTCGGCCGCGACAAGGCGGCCGAGAAGGAACCGCTGCGCTTCGTCACCATGCAGTGCAACCGCACGCTGACGCCCGGCGCCAAGGTGCAGATCGTCTACGGCAAGGGCGTCGCCACGCCCTCCGGCGTGCCCAACAACGTGGAACGCCGCCTCGAGTTCCAGGTGCGCGAGCCTTTTGCCGCGTCGTTCACCTGCGAACGCGAGAACGCGCAGGCCGCCTGCCTGCCGCTGCGCCCGATGCAGCTGACGTTCAATGCGCCGGTCACGCGCAAGCTGGCCTCGCAGATCCAGCTCAAGGGCGACAAGACCATCAAGGCCAAGCTCGACAACGACGGCGGCACGCAGAGCGACGACGACGTGGTCAACAGCGTGAGCTTCGAGCCCCCGCTGAGCGAGAGCACCCAGTTCACCATCGAGCTGCCCTCCAGGTTCGAGGATGCCTCGGGCCGCCCGCTGGCCTCGCCCGGCAGCTTCCCGATGAAGGTGGCCACCGGCATGATGCCGCCGCTGGCCAAGTTCGCCGCCTCGCCCTTCGGCGTGGTCGAGCGGCTCGCCGAGCCCGACACCCCGGCCATGATGCCGGTCACCGTGCGCCGCGTGGAGCCGCAGCTGATGGTGCAGGCGCTCACGCCCGGCAAGGTCAGCGACATGAACCCGAAGACCGACGCGGAAATCATCGCGTGGTTCCGCAAGGTGCGCCGCTACGACAACTTCACCATCTCGCGCGAACAGGCGCGCAAGGACGTCAAGGGCCCGCTGCCCCCCGTGATCGACAAGGACGACCGCACCACGCTTCAGACGCGCATGCTGTCGCTGCTGTCGGGCCAGGCGGGCGTGAAGACGCTGGACATGCCCAAGTCGGATGCCGGCGATCCGCGCCCCTTCGAAGTCATCGGCGTGCCGCTGACGCCGGGCTTCCACGTGCTGGAGATCGCCTCGCAGAAGCTGGGCGAGGCGCTGCTCGACGAGCGCTACAACGCCGGGCGCACGATGTACGTGCGCACCACCGCGCTGGCCACCAACCTGGCCGTGCACTTCAAGCTGGGCCGCGAGAACTCCATGGCCTGGGTGACCACGCTCGACAAGGGCAAGGTCGTGGCCGGCGCCGAAGTGCGCGTGTCCAGCTGCGACGGCAAGGCCGTGGCCAGCGGCACCACCGACGCCAACGGCATCGTCATGCTCAACGGCATCTCGCCGCAGGCACCGTCGTGCAACGGCCCTAACGAATACGACAGCGGCGCCTGGTTCGTCAGCGCCCGCGCCAAGGACGACAAGGGCGTGGAAGACCTCGCCTTCACCTGGAGCGACTGGCAGCGCGGTATCGAGCCCTGGCGCTTCAACGTGCCGACCAACCTGCAGGCCGAGCCCGACCGCATCGCCCACACCATCTTCGACCGCACGCTGCTGCGCGCCGGCGAGACGGTGTCGATGAAGAGCCTGATCCGCACGCAGACCAGCAAGGGTTTCGGCCTGCCCGAGAACCGCCCCGACACGCTGGTCATCACCCACGTGGGCAGCGGCCAGCGCTTCACCCAGCCGCTGAACTGGCGCAAGACCGCCACCGGCGGCCTGAGCGCGGAGAACAGCTTTGCCATTCCGCCCGCCGCCAAGCTCGGCGTGTACGAAGTGATGCTGCGCACCGGCGGCGGCAAGGACGGCGACAGCGAAGGCGACGGCGACGGCGACGAGGGCTATGGGCGCAGCTTCGGCACCGGGATGTTCCGCGTCGAGGAATTCCGCCTGCCCGTGCTCGAAGGCCGGATCACGCCCACCGAGAAGAAACCGCTGGTGGCCGCCACCAGCGTGCCGACCGACGTTCAGATCAACTACGTGGCCGGCGGCGGCGCGGCCAACCTGCCGGTGCGCGTGTCGGCCATGGTGCGCGGCAAGAGCCTGAGCTTCCCCGACTACGACGCCTTCAGCTTCAACCCGCCGCGCGCCACCCAGGGCGACGACAGCGATCCGGCGGCCGCGGTCTCCGCCGCTGCCGAGGCCGGCTCGGGCGAGGAAGACATCAACAGCGTGAACGACACCCGCGTGATCGCCGACAAGCTGCCGCTCACCCTCAACAAGGACGGCGCCGGCAAGGTCACCATCGACAAGGTGCCGAAGGTCAAGGCCGCGCGCGAGCTGCTGCTCGAAGCCACCTACGCCGACCCGAACGGCGAGGTGCAGACCATCCGCAGCACGCAGACGCTGTGGCCGGCTTCAGTCATCGCGGGCATCAAGACCGAGGGCTGGGTCTCCACCGCCCAGAAGCTGAAGTTCCAGGCGCTCGCGCTCGACCTCGCGGGCAAGCCGCAGGCCGGCGTGACGCTCAACGTGCGCGCCGTGGCGCGCATCACCACCACCAGCCGCAAGCGCATGGTGGGCGGCTTCTACACCTACGACAACAAGACCGAGACCAAGGACATCGGCACCGTCTGCAGCGGCAAGAGCGACGCGCGCGGCCTGCTGCTGTGCGAGTCGGAGCTGAAGGAAGCCGGCGAAGTCGAACTCATCGCCAGCGCCACCGACAGCGAAGGCCGCGACGCCAAGGCCGTCAGCTCGGTCTACGTGACCAGGCAGGGCGAGCTGTGGTTCGGCGGCGAGGACAACGACCGCATCGACGTGCTGCCCGAGAAGAAGAGCTACCAGCCCGGCGAAGTCGCCAAGTTCCAGGTGCGCAGCCCGTTCCGTTTCGCGACCGCGCTGGTCGCCGTGGAGCGCGAAGGCATCATCGAGACGCACGTGGTGCAGCTCGACGGCAAGGACCCGACCGTCACGCTGCAGGTCAAGCCCGAGTGGGGCCCCAACGCCTACGTGAGCGTGCTCGCCCTGCGCGGCCGCCTGCGCGAAGTGCCGTGGTACAGCTTCTTCACCTGGGGCTTCAAGTCGCCGCGCGAGTGGTGGACGGCCTTCTGGTACGAGGGCAAGGAATACGTCGCGCCCACCGCGATGGTCGACCTGAGCAAGCCCGCCTACCGGCTGGGCATGGCCGAGATCCGCGTGGGCACGCAGGCCCACCAGATCGACGTGACCGTCACCAGCGACAAGCCCAGCTACCCGATCCGCAGCAAGGCCCAGGTGACCATCAGCGCCAAGCTGCCCGACGGCAAGCCCGCCGCCGGCGCCGAAGTGGCGCTGGCCGCGGTCGACCAGGCCCTGCTGGAGCTGATGCCCAACGACAGCTGGAACCTGCTGACCGCCATGCTGCAGCGGCGCAGCTGGGGCGTGAGCACCTCCACGGCGCAGATGGAAATCGTCGGCCGGCGCCACTACGGCCGCAAGGCCGTGCCCGCGGGCGGCGGCGGCGGCAAGGGCCAGACGCGCGAGCTGCTCGACACCCTGCTGCTGTGGAACCCGAAGGTGGTGCTCGACGCCAACGGCCAGGCCGTGGTGACGGTGCCACTGAACGACGCGCTCACCACCTTCAAGATCGTGGCCGTGGCCGATTCCGGCGTGGGCCTGTTCGGCACCGGCCAGGCGAGCATCCAGGCCACGCAGGACCTGCAGATCATCAGCGGCCTGCCGCCGCTGGTGCGCGAGGACGACCAGTTCCGCGCGCAGATCACGCTGCGCAACACCACGCAGAAGCCGATGAAGGTCGAGGCCACGCCGCGCGCCACCCTGCTCACGCTGGAGCCGCAGACCGTGGACATCCCGGCCGGCGAAGCGCGCGAGGTCGCCTGGAACGTGACCGCGCCCGCACAGCTCGCGCAGACGCGCGCCGAAGCCATCCTGTGGGAAATCGAGGCCAAGGACACCATCGGCGGCGCACGCGACGCGCTCAAGGTGCGCCAGCGCATCGTGCCCTCGGTGCCGCTCACGGTGCAGCAGGCCACGCTGGTGCAGCTCGACGGGCCGTTCACGCTCGACGTGGCTCCGCCCGCCGACGCCCTCCCCGGCCGCGGCGGCCTGAAGCTCGCCCTGCAACCCAAGCTGGCCGAAGGCCTGCCGGGCGTGCGCGACTGGTTTGCCAACTACCCGTTCATCTGCCTCGAACAGAAGACCAGCAAGTCGGTCGGCCTGCGCGACGCGAAGATGTGGCAGGGCGTGCTGGCGACGTTGCCCACCTACCTGGACAGCGACGGCCTGGCCAGCTACTTCCCGCCGCGCGACGGCGAGGCCAACCGCGGCAGCGACATCCTCACGTCGTACCTGCTCGCGGCCACCAACGAAGCCGCCGCGCTCGACCCCGCCTTCGCGCTTGCCGACGACGTGCGCGCGCCGATGGAGTCGGGCCTGATCGCCTTCGTCGAAGGCCGCATCACGCGCGACTTCTGGAGCCCGCGCAAGGACCTGGACGTGCGCAAGCTCGCCGCGCTCGAAGCGCTCTCGCGCTACGGCAAGGCCAAGGGAAGCATGCTCGGCAGCATCACCATCGCGCCGAACCAGTGGCCCACCAGCGCGGTGATCGACTGGCTCAACATCCTCAAGCGCGTGAACGACGTGCCGCAGCGCCAGCAGCGCCTGGAAGAAGCCAACAACGTGCTGAAGGCGCGCCTGTCCTATCAAGGCACCAAGCTGATCTTCAGCACCGAGCAGGACGACTACTGGTGGTGGCTGATGACCAACGGCGACGTCAACACCGCCCGCCTGCTGCTCAGCGTGATGGACGACCCGAGCTGGAAGGACGACATCGGCAAGCTCGCCAACGGCTTCATCGGCCGCCAGCAGAACGGCGCGTGGCACACCACCACCGCCAACCTGTGGGGCGGACTGGCGCTGGAGAAGTTCAGCAAGGTGTTCGAGAGCACGCCGGTGTCGGGCGTTACCGCCGCCACGCTGGGCGCGGTGAAGGCGCAGGTCGACTGGAGCAGGGTCGAGCGCGTGAAGGCCAGCGACCCGGCCGGCGCGCCCAACCAGACCACCTTCTTCGGCGCTCCCGCCTCGCCGGGCAACCTGAAGAACAACACGATGTTCCTGCCGTGGGCGGCATCGCCGTCGGGCGCGCCGGTGCGCGACACGCTGCTGGTGACGCAGCAGGGCACCGGCAAGCCGTGGCTCACGCTGCAGTCGATTGCCGCCGTGCAGCTGAAGGCGCCGTTCGCGGCCGGCTATGCCATCAAGAAGACCGTCACCCCGGTCGAGCAGGCCGTGGCCGGCAAGTACACGCGGGGCGACGTGCTGCGCGTGAGCATCGAAGTCAACGCCAGCGCCGACATGACCTGGGTCGTCATCAGCGACCCGATTCCGGGCGGCGCCACCATCCTGGGCAGCGGCCTGGGCCGCGACTCGCAGATCGCCACGCAGGGCGAGAAGAAGAGCGGCGCGGGCTGGCCCGCGTTCGAGGAGCGCAGCTTCGAGGCATTCCGCAGCTACTACGAGTACCTGCCCAAGGGCGTGGTGAAGATGGAATACACCGTGCGCCTGAACAACGTCGGCGACTTCGCGCTGCCGCCGAGCCGCGTCGAAGCCATGTACGCGCCGGAGATGTTCGGCGAGACGCCGAACGCACGGGTGAAGGTGGAGGCGGCGAAGTAAGCCGCTTCGCCGCCGCCAATTCGAAAGGGAGAACACAGTGGGCCTCGCAATCAGCATCGGCGTGCTCGTCGATCTGCTCGAACACGATCCCGAAGGAGCCGGATGGCTGCAGGAGGAACTGGCGGTGGTGAACAAGGTGCTGGCGGCGGCGGGCCTTCCGCCGCACGCCGAGCCGCGTGAACTGCCGCCGCTGCACTCGCGTGCAGCCATCGGCGGCTTCCCGTACTCGTTCATCCACTACCTGCGCCGGGCCTATGCGCACCGCGCGAATTCGCCCGGCTGGATGGCAACGCCGGTGGAAGACGGTGTCGACCCCTCGGAAGATCCGGTGGTGGAAGACGTGCTCTACAGCTCGGAGAGCCACCTGGTCTGCCACTCGGACGCGGAAGGCTTCTACGTGCCGGTCGATTTCGACGAGGTGCTGTATTCCGAACCGGACGACGACAAGCAATTGGCCGGCGGCATGCTCGGCTCCTCCTACCGCCTGCGCGACGAGCTGGTGCTGGTGGCCCCCGCGCTCGGCATCACCCTCACAGACGGCGAGCTGTCGGACGAGGAAGTGGCGCGAATCGGCCGGCTGATCGACGCCGACGAAGGCCTCCATCGGGAGTACGTTTCCTGGCTGCGGCTGTACGAATCGGCCCGGCTGAGCATCGCGCACAAGACCGCCATTGTTTTTACCTGAGCGACCCCGAAGGCCATGAAGATGAAGAAGCCCGTCCGCATCGGCCGCGCGCCTCTTCATCCGGCTTCCCGGCCGACGACGCCGCAAGACGAGGCCTTGGCGTGCACCAAGCCGTGGGACACGCTCGAAGAAACAGCCTCGCCCGGCATTCGATACTGCGGTGATTGCCAGAAGAACGTGTCCTGGGTGGACACGCCGGAGCAAATGCATGCCGCGGCCACGCAAGACCTCTGCATCGCTGTCGAGCAAGGCAGCCTTCATTTCAAAGAGCGCAATGACACCATGAGCCCATACCCCGCCGCACGCCAACTTGCCACCGTCACCCTGCTCGTGCACGACTACGACGAAGCCATCCGCTTCTTCACCGAGGCACTGCGCTTCGAGCTGCTCGACGACACACCGCGCGGCCCCGGCAAGCGCTGGGTGGTGGTCGCGCCCGCGCGCAATGCGGGTGCGGCGCTGCTGCTGGCCAAGGCAGTGACCGACGAACAAGAAGCCGGCATCGGCAAGCAGGCCGGCGGCCGCGTCTTCCTGTTCCTTCACACCTCGGACTTTGCGTCCGACCACGCCCACATGACATCGCACGGCGTCCGCTTCCTCGAGGAGCCGCGCCACGAGCCGCACGGCACCGTGGCGGTCTTCCAGGACCTCTGCGGCAACAAATGGGACCTGATCCAACCCAACGACAACGCATAGCGGCGAAATGAACAACATCCGCCTCGCGCTCGCCGGACTTCTGCTGCCGTTGTCCGCACTGGCCGCATCGAGCGATGCGCCGGTCTCCGTCGACTACCGCTGCCTGACGGAGTCGAGCGCGCAATCGATTCGCCTGGAATGGCGCATCTTTTCCGACCCCAACAGCAACTGGTCCGGCGGCTACGTCAGGTACAAGGGCTCGTCGAAGGTGATACCGATCGTCCCGGTGAAGAGCGAAGTCGGCGACAAGCCGGAAGGGCGTCCGTGGGACTACATCACCACCTGGGCAGAGATCGTCGACGGCCGCATCGCCGGCCAGTACGTGGTGACGATCCAGGGCGCGAACGTCTACGGCTTCGACTACAAGAACCTGCGCAGCGGCAAGCAGTATTCGTTCTCTCAGGACCTCGGCTCCGACGACGGCAGGAAGTGCAGCTGGTAGGCGCCTGAATCGGCCGCATCGGCCTAAACTGCCTGTCCCCTCTTCCTCAGGAGACAGGCCATGACCACGCTTGAAATCGCGAACCAGCTCGTCGCGCTATGCCGGCAGGGAAAGTTCGAAGACGCGAAATCGCTCTATGCCGATGACGCCGTGAGCGTCGAGGCGGGCGCCCCGCCCGGCCAGCAGCGCGAGGCGGTGGGCCTTGCGGCCATCGAGGCCAAGGGCAAGTGGTGGAGCGACAACCACGAGGTGCATTCGTTCAAGGTCACGGGCCCGTGGCCGCACGACGACCGCTTCATCGTCGGCTTCGAGTTCGACGTGACCATGAAGGCCACCGGCCAGCGCTTCAAGATGGAAGAAGCGGGCCTCTACACGGTGCGCGACGGCGCGATCGTGCGGGAAGAGTTCTTCTACTCGATGGGCGGCTAGCCGCCTCCGCGGCCGGCGCAGCGGTTACGCCGGTTACGGCAGTGACGACAGGCATTGCCGCCCGCGTTGTGCGGGCGCGAGGGCGGCTGGATGATTCGCGCCGTCACAACTCCGCTCTCGTGCTTTCATGCCCTCTTCCACACCCGACGAACAACGCCGCGCCATGCTGGTACGCGGCAGCGCGACCGTCGCCGCTCTCGCCACCGCGTGGCATGGCGGCCTGGCCCAGGCAGCCACCGCGCCCGATGCTGCCCCCCAGGAACGTGCGGACCTCGCCCGCCACTTCACCGCCGCAGGCACGCCCGGCACCTTCGCGCTGTTCGACGCCGCCACGGCCAAGCTCACGCTGGTCGATGCCAGGCGCGCGGGCCAGCGCTTCGTGCCCGCGTCGACCTACAAGATTCCAAACAGCCTGATCGCGCTGGAGACCGGCGCGGTGAAAGACATCGACGAAGTGCTGCCCTACGGCGGCAAGCCGCAGCGCCGCGCGGAGTGGGCGCACGACATGAACCTGCGCGACGCGATTCGCGTGTCGAACCTGCCGGTCTACCAGGGCGTGGCGCGGCGCATCGGGCTGGCGCGCATGAAGGCGTGGATCGCGCGCCTGCACTACGGCAACGAGGCGCTGGGCGACGTGGTCGACCGCTTCTGGCTCGACGGTCCGCTGAAGATTTCCGCGATCGAGCAGGCGCGCTTTCTCGCGCGGCTCGGGCTGCGCCAGCTGCCGCTGTCGGCGCGCACGCAGGACATGGTGCACGACATCACCCTCGTCGAGAAAACGCCCACGCACGCGCTGCACGCCAAGACCGGCTGGTACTACAAGCCGCCGGAATCCCTCGGCTGGTGGGTGGGCTGGGTGACGGGCGTGGACGGCGGCGTGAAGAGCTTCGCGCTCAACATGGACATGCGCCACGACGAGGATGCGCCGAAGCGCATCACGATCGGACGTGCGCTGCTGGCCGAACTGGGCGTGATGCCGGACGCATCGCGCTGAGGCGGCACGACATGCGCCGCACTCACCTCATCGCATGGGCCATTGCCCAGTTTTCCCCACTGCTCGCCGCAGCCTGTGCGCAGGCAGAGCCGCTGAGCTTCGCCACGCCGCCGGCCGAGATCGCCGCACGCGTGATGCGCGACGCGCCCGGCAGCATCGTGGTCGGCGTATTGCGCCAGGGCGAAACACGCTTCGCGATGCAGCGCAACAGCGTCGCGCAGGCGGGCCCGGTCCGGGAGATCGCCGCCGATGGCCAGCCGATCTTCGAGGTCGGCTCGATCAGCAAGCTCTTCACGGGCGTGCTGCTGGCGCAGGCGGTCGAGCGCGGCGACCTGTCGCTCGACGACACGCTCGGCACGCTGCTGGCCGGACAGGTGACGCTGCCGCGGGAGACCGCGAGCGTCACGCTTCGCCAACTGGTCACGCACACGGGTTGCCTGCCCGGCATGCTGCCGGCTCCCCCGATGGCCGAGGGCGGCAACCCGTTCGCGCACACCGATCGCGCGCGTTTGCTTGCCGGCCTGTCGACGCTCAGGCTCGACCGCGTGCCACCCTGCAACGGCCCCTACAGCAGCCTGGGCCTCGGCCTGCTCGGGCAGGTGCTTGCGGACCGCTACGGCAAGCCCTGGGAACTGCTGGTGCAGGAGAACATCGCCGTGCCGCTGGGCATGAAGGACACGATGCAGCACCTCGGCCCCGAGACCGGCCGCCTGGCGCTCGGCTACGAGGACAGGACACCACGCGCGCCTTGGGACTTCGATGCGCTGGCGGGTGCCGGCGCGTTGCGCTCCACGGCCGCCGACCTGCTGGTGTTCGCGCGTGCGCTCATGGCCGGCCGCAAGGGTCCGCTGGGCGCCGCGGCGGAACGCGCGCTCACCCCGCTGGGCCACAGCGACATCTACGAGCTGGGCTACGCCGTGCGCATCCGCGAGAACGCCGGACGCAGGCTCTACTTCCATACGGGCCAGACCGGCGGCTATCGCGCGCTGCTGGTGTTCGCGCCGGCCACGCAGGAGGCCGCGGTGATGGTGGCCAGCAATGCGTCGGCCGGGGCGGCGCGCATGGCGGACGACATCACCCTGCCGCCGCCGGCACCCGCCAGGCGCCGATCCTCCCGCTGAGCCGAACGCCCGTTCCGCCTCACGGCGCTTGCGGGTCGGCCATGAGGGCCCTGGGCGCACCGCCGCATCGAATACCGGCAAAATGCCCCGAGGTGCCCTCATGAACACAAGATTTGTCGAAGCCTTCCTCTGGGCCGCGCGGCTGGGCAGCTTCCGCGCTGCCAGCGACCGGCTCCACATCACGCAGGCGGCCGTGTCCAACCGCGTCGCCTCCCTCGAAGAAGACATCGGCGCGCGCCTGTTCGAACGCGATGCGCGCGAGCTGCGGCTCACCCCGGTCGGCGTGCGGCTCATGGACTACGGCGAACGGCTGCTCGAGCTGCGCCGCGAGATCGTGTCACTCGGCCGCCCGCGCGAAGACCTCCTCGGCCTCGTGCGCATCGGCGCCATCGAAACAGTGGTGCACACCTGGCTGCTGGGTTTTCTGACCAACCTGCGCTCCACCTATCCGGGCATCGAGGTGCAGCTGACCTCCGAGACCACGCTGGCGCTGCATCGGGGCCTGCGCGAAGGCGCGCTCGACATCGCGCTGCAGACCGACCACATCGCCGGCGCGGGCATCGTGAGCACGCCCTGCCTGCCGATGCCGATGGGCTGGGTCGGCGCGCCGGCGGCGGAGCCGGTGCAGACCGTCGACCAGCTGCTGCGCCAGCCCGTGCTGACCATGAGCCCCGGCTCGCAGCCGCACGAGGCGCTGAAAAACCTCTACCGCTCCGTCGGCATTCCGCTGGGCAAGGTGCACTGCGTGAGCTCGATCTCGGCGCTGGCCCGGCTGGTGAAGGCGGGCTTCGGCAATGCGCTGGTGCCGCTGCCGCCGGTGTACGAGTACGTGGCCGCCGGCGACGTGCGAATCATCGAGTGCGACGCGCTCATCTCGCCGCAGCGGCTGGTGGTGAGCCACCTGGAAGCGGCCGATTCCGACGCCATCCGCCTGGTGGCCGAGCTGGCCTGCCGCGCGTCGGACCAGTTCACGGCTTCCGCCACCGCACCAACCTGGCGCGGAACGACAGAGGGTTAACCCTCAAAACAGCGCATTCGTGCCCCATGAGGGGGCCAGTAATTCTTGTGGCTGTCGCCCAGAAAAACTCGTTTGTGACAGCACGGCACTGCGGCGGAAGATCGCGCCTTCATTTTTCGAAGGCCCGCCCGCCCCTGTGCCGCCATGACTGCAACCGACTCCCTCCTCTCTCCTGAAAACACCACGGCGAACATCAACGGCCTGTTGTTCGTCGCCTCCGACGTCGACCCCGCCGACGACGCCGACTTCAACCGCTGGTACGACCGAGAACACGTGGAAGAGCGCGTGCGCGTCCCGGGCTTCCTGTCGGGCGCGCGCTACTTCTCGCTCGAGGGTGGACGCAAGTACCTGGGCCTGTACCGCACCGAATCGCTGGCGGTGTTCCGCTCCGCCGGCTACCGCGCCGCGTTCGAGAAGCAGACGCCGTGGTCGGTGGCCAATCTCGACCGCATGCGCCAGCCGATCCGCCGCGTGTGCGCCGTGCAGGCCGTTACCGGCTTCGGCAGCGGCAGCCATGCCGTGGTGCTGCCGCTGGCCGCGGCCGCCGACGCGCAGGCGCGGGTGGCCGGGGCGGAACGCGCCGGCCGCCAGCTGGCAGCGCAGGCAGGCTTCGTGCAGTCGTACCTGCTCGTGCCCGACGCCGCGCTCAGCACGCCGCTGCCGCGCGAAGCCACCGAAGGCCGCGTGCTGCAGCCGATGCTGGTGATCGAGACCAGCAGCGCCGAGGCCGCCCGCGCCGCGCGCGCCACGGCCGCCGCCGCGCTCGACGCCGACCCCGCCACCGGCTGGCTGCTCGCGCTCGGCTGGAAGCTGAGCGCGGCCGAGCTGCGCTGAACCGATCCGACTTTCATGTCTTCACCGAACAAAGGTATCTCCATGACCGAACATGTTCTTCCCACGCCGGCCGCCTCCGGCACCGCGCCCGATGCGCCGTCCGCCAAGATGGGCCGGCTGGCCATGGCCAGCTCCATCGGCACCACGCTGGAGTGGTACGACTTCACCGTCTACAACATCATGGCGGCGCTGGTCTTCAACGCGGTGTTCTTCCCGTCGTTCGACCCGCTGACCGGCACCATCCTGGCCTTCTCGACCTACGCGGTCGGCTACATCTCGCGCCCGCTGGGCGGCGTGGTGTTCGGCCACCTCGGCGACCGGCTGGGCCGGCGCTTCGTGCTGGTGGCCACGCTGGTCATCATGGGCGTGTCCACCGGGCTGATGGGCCTGCTGCCCACCTACGCGGCCTGGGGCATCTGGGCGCCCGTGGCGCTGGTCGCGCTGCGCTTCGTGCAGGGCGTGGCGCTCGGCGGCGAATGGGCCGGCGCGGTGCTGCTGTCGATGGAACACGGCAAGCCCGACGAGCGCGGCCGCAATGCCTCGTTCACGCAGGTCGGCCCGTCGTGCGGCACGCTGATCGGCACCGGCTTCATCGCCATCGTGTCGGCATGGCTGAGCCCTGAAGACTTCCAGAGCTGGGGCTGGCGCATTCCGTTCATCTCCAGCGTCGCGCTGGTGCTGTTCGGCCTGTGGCTGCGCCGCGGGGTCGACGAGACGCCTGTGTTCCGCGAGATGGAAGAAAAGAAGGCCACCGCCAAGACGCCCATCAAGGAAGTGCTCACGCAGCACTGGCGCCGCCTGCTGGTGGCCGGCGGCTCGCGCATCGGCTCCGACGTGCTGTATGCGCTGGTGGTGGTGTTCACCCTGACCTACGTGACGACGGTGCTGCACCTGTCGCGTCCGCTGGCGCTCACCGCCACGATGATCGGCGCGGCCTGCAACGCGATCGCGGTGCCGTGGTTCGGCAGCCTGTCGGACCGCATCGGCCGCCGCCCGGTCTACATTGCCGGCGCGCTGCTGGGCATGGCGTGGGCCTTCGTGTTCTTCGTGCTGATGGACAGCGCGCACCCGGTCGCCATCTGCGCGGCGGTGGTGGTGGGCCTGCTGATCCACGCGATGATGTACGGCCCGCAGGCCGCCTTCGTGACCGAGCAGTTCCCCGGCCGCGTGCGCTACGCCGGCGCCTCGCTGGCCTACACGCTGGCGGGCATCCTGGGCGGCGGCTTCGCGCCGCTGATCATCGCCAGCCTGTTCAAGTCGTGGGGCAGCACGGTGGCCGTGTCGCTTTACGTGGTGGCCGCGCTGGGCGTCACGCTGGTCGCCCTGGTGGTGGCACGCGAGACGGCCAAGCGCCCGCTGGAAAGCTGAGGTGGGCATGAGCTTGCGTTTTGCCTGCGAAGCCGTCGAAGCCGACGGCACCCGCACCACCGCCCTGCACACCGTCGCGCCCAGCGCGCTGGTGGTGGCCGGCTGGACCGGCCGCGACGTCGCGGCCATCGAGCACCACATCGAGGAACTGGCCGCGCTCGGCGTGCCGCGCCCGTCGAGCGTGCCGCTGTACTACCGCGTGGCCGCGCAGCTGCTGACGCAGTCGCCCGCCATCGAGGCGCTGGGCGACCAGAGCTCGGGCGAGGCCGAGCCGGTGCTGTTCTTCTCGCACGGCGAATGGTGGCTGAGCGTGGCCTCGGACCACACCGACCGCCATGTGGAGAGCTACTCGGTCGCCGTGTCCAAGCAGATGTGCGCCAAGCCGGTGGCCGAGACCGCCTGGCGCTGGCGCGACATCGAGGCGCACCAGGACACGCTCGAGCTGCGCTCGCGCATCTTCGAGGACGGCCGCTGGATCGACTACCAGCGCGGCACGCTGGCATCGATCCGTCCGCTGGCGGCACTGCGCGAAGGCATGGCCCATGGCGGCGCCGCGCCCGAAGGCCTGTTCATGACCTGCGGCACGCTCGGCGCGCTGCCCAACGCGAAGGGCGAAGGCATCCGCCCCGCAGCGCAGATGGAAATCGAACTGCACGACCCGCTGCTGCGCCGGCGCATCGTGCATCGCTATGCGGTCGAAGCACTGCCCGTGGTGGCCTGACGATGAACGACGACTTCACCATTTCCGCCCTGCGCGCACGCATCGCGAACGGCGAGCTGTCGCATGAAGCGCTGGTCGGGCAGGTGCTCGAAGCGGCATCGCAGCCCGCCGCGCGGCATGTGTTCACGCGGCTCTATGCCGATGGCGCACTCGCTGCCGCGCGCCATGCCGATGCGGCGCGCAAGGCCGGCGTGGCGCTGGGCCCGCTCGCCGGCCTGCCCGTGTCGGTCAAGGACCTCTACGACATCGCGGGCGAGACCACCATGGCCGGCTCCGCCGTGTGCGCGGGCGAGCCCGCGGCCGCGCACGACGCGGTCGCCGTCGCGCGGCTGCGCACGCAGGGCGCGGCCATCGTCGGCAAGACCAACATGACCGAGTTCGCGTTCTCCGGCGTGGGCATCAACCCGCACCACGGCACGCCGCACAACCCGGCCGACGCGCAGACGCCGCGCATCCCTGGCGGCTCGTCCTCGGGCGCGGCGGTGTCGGTGGCGCTGGGCCTCGCTGTGGCCGGGCTGGGCTCGGACACGGGCGGCTCCATCCGCATTCCCGCCGCGCTGTGCGGAATCGTCGGCTTCAAGAGCACGCAGTCGCGCGTGCCGCGAACAGGCGCATTCGAACTCGCGCGCTCGCTCGACACCGTCTGCGCCATGGCCCGCAGCGTGGAAGACTGCCTGACGGTGGATGCCGCCATTGCCGACACGCCGCTCGCGGTGCGCCGCCGCCCGCTGCAGGGCATGCGCCTCGCGGTGCCGCGCACGCTGATGTTCGACGGCATCGAGCCGGCCGTGGCCGCGGCCTTCGATCGCGCCTTGCAGACGCTGTCGAAGGCCGGCGCGCAGATGGTGGACATCACGCTGGCCGAACTCGCCGAGATCGCGACCGTCAACGCGCCCGGCGGCTTCTCGCCCGTCGAGGCCTCGGCCGTGCACCGCGAGCGCTTCGCCGCGAAGCGCGACGGCTTCGACACCCGCGTGGCCGCGCGCATTGCGCTGGGCACCGAGGTGCGCGCCGCCGACTACATCGCCATGCAGGACCGCCGGCGCGACTGGATCGGCCGCGTCGAGCACGCCATCGAAGGCTTCGACGCCCTGGTGTGCCCGACGGTGCCCATCGTGGCGCCGCCCATCGCCGCGCTCGCGGAAGACGCGGCCTTCTTCAAGGCCAACGGCCTGCTGCTGCGCAACACCTTCGCGATCAACCTGCTGGACGGCTGCGCCTTCAGCCTGCCCTGCCATGCGCCGGGCGAACTGCCGGTGGGGCTGATGCTGGCCTCGGTGCGCGGCGACGATGCAAGGCTGGCGGCCGTGGCGCTGGCCGTGGAATCCGCGCTGCACGCACGCTGAACGCGGCGGCAGCCGAGGGCACCCGCGCTGTCGCCGCGGTGTCCGGTTCGGCTATCGTCGTGCGCATGAACCATGTCCTCGTCGTCCCCACGGCCGAATCCCATTTCGAGAGCCTGCACGGCGCGCTCGATGTGGTCGCCCGCGAGCACAAGTACCTTGCGCTGACCGAGGCGCCGCCGCTGGCGCAATCGATCGCCTTCTACCGGAACGTGATCGCCAGCGACTTCCCGCACTTCGTGGCGGTCGATGGCGAC
This sequence comes from Variovorax sp. MPBD4-3, assembly GCF_058809745.1. Lineage (NCBI taxonomy): Bacteria > Pseudomonadati > Pseudomonadota > Betaproteobacteria > Burkholderiales > Comamonadaceae > Variovorax > Variovorax sp. MPBD4-3. The sequence continues at coordinate 3,065 of NZ_JBXASW010000003.1, read as the reverse complement.
AGGGTCGTCGGCTGGTGCGACGTGTCGCCGGTGTTCGGGCATTCGCGCGCGCACATCGGCGTTCTCGGCATCGCGCTATTGCCCGAGGCGCGCGGGCGGGGCCTGGGCGCCAAGTTGCTGCAGGCCGCCATCGACAAGTCCTGGGCGCGCGGGCTGACCCGCATTGCGCTGAACGTGCGCGCCGACAACCTGAACGCCAAGGCGCTGTACGAGCGGCTCGGCTTCGAACATGAGGGCATCGTGCGCCGCGCCAGCCTGATCGACGGCGTCTACCACGACGCCCATGCGATGGCCCTGCTTCGCTAGACTGGAACCAGGTCGTCATCGAACGGAGAGCGCCCATGTGCCGCAGCATCAAGACCCTCTACAACTTCGAGCCTCCTGCCACCGAGCAGGAAATCCGCGCCGCCGCGCTGCAGTTCGTGCGCAAGCTCAGCGGCTTCAGCGTGCCGTCGAAGGCCAACGAGGAAGCCTTCGAAAGGGCTGTTGACGAAGTGGCGGCAACGGCGGCGCGGCTGCTCGAATCGATGGTCACCACGGCCGAGCCCAAGGACCGCGCGGTGGAGGCCGAGCGCGCCAGGGCCCGGTCGGCCGCCCGGTTCGGCGCGGCACCGGAACAGGGCCGGTAAAAGCCCCGCCGCTGCCCGCCGGCGCTGCATTTGATAAGGTGTTCGCCGGCCGCTCCAACCGACCGGGAGCTGCTCACAAGCACATGAAAAAGACCTACACCGGCGGCTGTCATTGCGGCGCCGTGCGATTCGAAGCCGACATCGACCTGAGCCTTGGCACCCTTCGGTGCAATTGCGCCATCTGCACCCAGACGCGCTTCTGGCCCGCCATCGTCGCGACCGATGCCTTCCGGCTTCTCGAAGGCGAATCCGAACTCAGCGAGCAGATGCTCGACACCCGCAACAGCCACTACATCGTCTGCAGGCACTGCCGCGTGCGCTCCTTCGGCGTGGGCCATTCGCCCGAGACCGGCGCGACCGCCTACGGCGTGAACGTGACCTGCCTGGACGACGCGGACCTCGACGACCTCGCCAACTCTCCCATCCGCTACGTGGACGGTCACCGAGGGACCTGGCACGTCGCGCGCACGGCCATCGGCATCTGAGCGGCAAACGCGCCCCCCACACATTCACCACAACCATCAGAAGACAGGAAGCACATGCCCATCGAACTCTGGCTCGCCTTCGTCGCGGCCTCCGTCGTCCTGCTGATCATTCCGGGGCCGACCATCCTCACGGTCATCAGCTATTCGATGTCGCATGGCCGCCGCGCCAACGTGCCGCTGGTGGCCGCCGTGGCGCTCGGCGATTCCACGGCGCTTGTGGTGTCGCTGATGGGCCTGGGCGCGCTGCTCTCGGCTTCGGCCTTCTGGTTCACGGCAGTGAAGTGGGCGGGCGGCCTTTACCTGCTGTACCTGGGCATCAAGCTGCTGCGCGCCGGCATCTCGCCCAGCGAAGTGGCCAGGCCGGCGGCACCCGTGTCGCGCTGGCGGCTGTTCGCCAACACCTACCTGGTGACGGCGCTCAACCCCAAGGGCATCGTGTTCTTCGTGGCTTTCCTGCCGCAGTTCATCAGCCCGTCGGTGGACGTGACGCGCCAGATGTGGGTGCTGGCGCTGACCTTCGTGGCGCTGGCCACGACCAACGCCACGCTCTACGCAGTGTTCGCCGCCTCGGCGCGCAAGCTGCTGTCGTCGCCACGCGCACAGCGGCGCTTCAACCTTGCCGGCGGCTCGCTGCTGAGCGCCGCCGGCGTGTGGGCGCTGATGGCGCGCAGGCCCGGTTGAGGCGGCGCGAGTCCGGTCGCGTCAGTTGCGGTTCGGATTGTTCGGCGCGCGGTCGTAGCGATTGGGCACGCCGTCGCCGTCCCTGTCGCGGTCGTAGCGGTTGGGCACGCCGTCGCGATCGCGGTCGGCCTGCGGGCGCGGCGGCGGCGGGCGGTCGTAGACCGGAGTCACGCAGCCGGCCAGGACGGCCGAGGCGGCCAGGATCAGCGCCAGTGTTTTCGTTGCCATGAAGTTCTCCTAGTAATGTTCGTGGAACCGGCGATCGCCTCCTGCGAGCCGGGGTGTGCGAACTCTGGAATGAAGCGCGCGCCGCCGCCATGAGGCCCGCGCCCCGTCCCCGGGTAGGCCGGCATCCCGATGTGGTTCGCGGAGAATGTCACCGCCACATACTTTCCGAAACGACGCCCTCTTTCATGCAGTTCGCGCCCTCTTCCTTCGACCGAAAGGCCCTGGCCTTCGCCCTGCTCGCAGCGGTTTGCGCGCAACCGGCGCTGGCGCTCGTGAGCTTCGAGGAAGTGAAGCGCGACTTCCGCTCGTCCGACACCGCCGTGCTCGACCGCAACGGCGAGCTGCTGCAGCGCGTGCGCACCGACCCCACCGTGCGGCGCGGCCAGTGGACGCCGCTGGCCGACGTGTCGCCGGCCCTGCGCACGGCCATGGTGCTGAGCGAGGACAAGCGCTTCTACGAACACAGCGGCATCGACTGGCGCGCCGTGTCGGCCGCGGCATGGGGCAACCTGTGGAACACGCGCACGCGCGGCGCCTCGACCATCACGATGCAGCTCTCGGGCCTGCTCGACGAGGACCTGCGGCGCGCCTCGGGCGGCCGCAGCTTCACGCAGAAGATCGGCCAGACCGTGGCCGCCGCGCAGCTGGAGCGCAACTGGCGCAAGGACCAGATCCTGGAGGCCTACCTCAACACCGTGCCGTTCCGCGGCGAGATCGTGGGCATCGATGCGCTCTCGCGCACGCTGTTCGGCAAGGCGCCGAGCGGGCTCGATGCGCGCGAAGCGGCGGTGGCTTCTGCGCTGGTGCGAGCCCCCAATGCCAAGCCCGCGCTGGTGGCGCAGCGCGCCTGCGACGTGCTGCGCGCCATGGAGCCGCAGCAGAAGGTCGACTGCGAGGCGCTGGACATGTTCACCAGCGCCGCCGTGCAGCGCAGGGCCTTCGAGCCGAACGAGGGCATCGCGCCGCATGCGGCGCGGCGGGTGCTGCGGGAACTGAGGGACGCGAATGCGGGGGCAGCCCCCACCCCGGCCCTCCCCCAGAG